>JAHFVB010000290.1 GCA_023264755.1 Mycobacterium sp.
GGTCTCGTCGAGAATCGTCCTGGCGCGCTCGGAGTCTCCTGCGTTGAAGTACAGGCCGGCCAACTGGATTCGGCGTTGCGGGGTATCGCCGCCCAGCGCGAGGGCCAGGCCGATCAGTTCCGCAGAGGCTTCTGGGGCACCCCTGCTCCTGGCGATGTCCGCCGCGGTGTCCAAGGCCCGCAAGGTCGCCGGGTCACCCGTCGTCGAGGCCAGCGCCAGCTGTCGGGCGTGAGCTTCGGGCTCGGCGATGAGCTCGGCGAGGCGGCGGTGCATGGCGCGGCGGGCGGCCGGAGCGGCCCGTTGGTAGACACCCTTGGCCAGGATCGGATGGCCGAACCGGATGCGGTGGCCGTCCAGGGTGACGATGCCCTGCTGCTCGGCTGGTTCGAGCAGTTCGACGAGCTCGCGACTTTCGGTGTTCGTGGCCCGCGAGACCAGTTCGATGGTGGGCGCGGCCAGGCAGGAGCTGGCCAGCAGCGCCGGCTCCGCACGGCCGGTGACGCTGCCGATGCGGTGGTTCACCAGTTCGGTCAACGAGCGGGGCAGTACTTCGTTGGCGCCGCTGCCGCCCTCGTCGATGGATCTGGCGAGCTCGAGTGCGTAGAAGGGGTTCCCGCCGGAGGTTTCGTGAATGCGCATCATCGTCGGCCTCGGGTACGAGTGCCCGAGCCGCTGCGATAGCACGGCGTGCAACGCTCCGATGGTCAACGGCTGCAGGGTGATTCGTCGGAGTCGTTCGGGCCGTGGAGGCGCAAACCAGGAGCCCGGCGTGGGCTCGGTGGCACTGGTGCGCACCGTTCCCAGCAAGCCGACGGGGCCGTGGAGTCGGCGCGCCACGAACTCGAGCACGTGGGCACTGGACGAGTCGAGCCATTGCAGGTCGTCGATGGCGAGCAGGACTGGCCCCGCTTCGCAGAGCTGGTCCAGCACGGCGAGGAAGCCGGCCGCGACGGCGCGCCGATCCGTATGGGCCTGGCCGTCCTCGGCGCTGGCGCGCAACGTGATCCGGTCCACGGCCTGGCGCTGCGGCGCGGGCAGGTTGGCCCAGGTGGCCGGCGGGACCGGCGCGAGCAGGTCGGCCAACGCCGTGTAGGCCATCACCGATTCGGAGGCCGCGGGCCGGGTGGTGAGGGTCTGGAAGCCGCGTTCGCGCGCCGATTCGACCGCGGCCAACCAGCGCGTGGTCTTGCCGATGCCGGGTTCCCCGTCGAGTAACAACGCCGACGGAGCTCCCAACGCGTCGGTCAACAACCGCGAGATCGCCAGGGAAGCATCGAGATCGGTTACTCCTTCAGCCCCCACACAGGAACCATCTCACAGCGAATTACGGATCGCGAGGCAAACCTAGCAACCGCTCGGCAATGATGTTCAGCTGGACCTCGGCGATGGCGCCGTCGGTGCCGAACGAGGAGACGCCGAACTCGGCGTAGCCCTGGCCGGTCTTCATCGACAGCAGCTTGCTGATCGCGGCCGCCGGCATCGGGTCACCGCCGGCGAGCGTGAGCAACGTGGAGCGCATGTTGAGCAGCTTGGCGGCGTGGCCCTCGGCGATCAGCCGGCCCGCCTCGTGTTGTTCGAGCTGGTCGAAGTGTCCCTCGGCGAGGAACTGGACGAACTGTTCGAGGCTGGCCAGGAACGGCGGTTCGCTGCTGCCGATGGACACCCGCTCGTTGGTCAGCGTGTTGCGGCTGACTTCCCAGCCGCGGTCCACCTCGCCGAGCACGAGGTCGTCGGGCACGAACACGTCGTCGATGAACACCGTGTTGAACATGGCGTTGCCGGTGAGCTCGCGCAGCGGCTTGACCTCGACGCCCTCGCTCTCCATGTCGAGCAGGAAGTAGGTGATGCCGTTGTGCTTGGGAGCGCTCGGGTTCGTCCGCGCCAGCAGGGCGCCCCACTTCGAGAACTGTGCGCCGGTGGTCCAGATCTTCTGCCCGGTGATGCGCCAGCCGCCGTCGACCTTGACGGCCTTGGTGGTCAGGCTCGCCAGGTCGGAACCGGCGCCGGGCTCGGAGAACAGCTGGCACCAGATCAGCTCGCCGCGGAACGTCGGAGGCAGGAAGCGCTGTTGCTGCTCATTGGTGCCGTAGGCGACGATCGAGGGGATGATCCAGGCGGCGATGCCCATCTGGGGCCGCTTGACCTGTCCGCTGGCGAACTCCTGCGCGATGATGATCTGCTCGATCGGTTGGGCTCCGCGGCCCCAGGGCTTGGGCAGATGTGGCGTCACCCAGCCGCCCTCGGCGAGCGCGGTGTTGCGCTCCTCGCGCGGAATGGCCTTCAGCGCAGCGACTTCGGCCCGGATGTCCGCCCGCAGCTTCTCGGTGTCCGGATCGAGGTCGATGTCGATGGAGCGCATCCCGGTCTTGGTCGCGACGTCGACGATTCGTTGCGGGTAGTCGGCCGCGCGTCCGAAGCAGGCGGCCAGCAGGATGGCGCGCCGGTAGTACACGTTGGTGTCGTGCTCCCACGTGAAGCCGATGCCGCCGTGCACCTGGATGCAGTCCTGCGCGCAGTGCTGTGCGGCGACGGGCGCGAGGGTGGCGGCGACGGCGGCGGCGAACTCGAAGGCGCTGTCCTGCTTGCCTTCCCGCACTTCGTCGAGGGCCCGGGCGGCATCCCAGACCGCGGCGGTGGCGCGCTCGGTCTCGGCGATCATGCCTGCGCACTTGTGCTTGATGGCCTGGAACTGCCCGATGGGTCGGCCGAACTGTTCGCGGATCTTGGCGTATCCGGCCGCGGCGTCGGTGGCCCAGCGGGCGACGCCGATGCATTCGGCGGACAGCAGTGTCGACATGACGGCGCGGGCCAGCGTGCGGCTCAGGTTCGAGAGCACCCGATCGTCCCCGACCTCGACGGCGTTGGCGCGGACGTGAGCCAGTGGACGCAGCGGGTCGACGCTCTTGACGGGCTCGAGTTCGACCTGGTCGGCATCGAGGACCACCCACTCCTCGCTGCCGTCGATGGCCACGGGCAGCACCAGGATCGAGGCCTGAGCGGCGGCGGGCACGGCCCTGACCTCGCCGCGGATGACGAGCCCCCCGCCGTGACGCGTTGCGGTCAGTCCGGAGTCGATGGCATAGGCGGCGATGGCGTCGCCGGAGGCCAGCGCTTCCAGGCGCTTGTCAGCTGGATCGTTGGCGGCGATCAACGCGCTGGCGATGGCGGAAGGGACGAAGGGACCCGGTACGGCGCCGTAGCCGAATTCGGCCAGCACGATGGCCAATTCGAGGATGCCGAAGCCCTGACCGCCCACGGACTCGGACAGGTGGACACCCTGCAGGCCCTGGTCGGCGGCGGCCTTCCAGTACGTCGGCGGATTGGCGATGGGGGTCTCCAGCGCCTCGTGCAGGACCTCGGATGGCGCGACGCGCTTGACGAACTCCCGGACGGAATCGGCCAGGTCGATGTGCTCGGAAACGATCGCGATGGGCATGTCTGCTCCTTTGAAGGCATCCTCTGTCAACCGGTGGGTTGGGAACGACGATACCTGGGCCGTCACGCCCTACGGGCGGGAACCTCGTTCACCAGGTTCACCAAGTCGGTGCCGTCGCGCAGACGCGCGCAGTTGTCGACCGCCTCGATCAAATAGCGCCGCATCGTGTCCGCGGTGTACCAGGTGACATGGGGGGTGAGCACGACGTTGTCCAGGGTCAGCAGTGGGTTGTCGCGCGGTACCGGCTCGACGGCGAAGACGTCGAGCCCCGCCGCGGCGAGCCGGCCCGAACGCAATGCGTCGACCAGGGCCGATTCGTCGACGATCGGACCTCTCGAGGTATTGATCAACACGGCTTCGGAACCCATGCGGGCCAGCGCAGCGGCGTCCAACAGGCCGGCCGTGGCGTCGTTCAGCGGCAGGTGCAGCGAGACGATGTCGCTGGCGGTCAGCAGGTCGGGCAACGTCCGCCAGCCGGGGTGGCCGTCGTCGCGGGTACTGGTGTGCAGCACCTTGGCGGGGTCGGTGCCCATCGCCAGCACGATGCGTTCCACGCGTTTGGCGACGTTGCCGTAACCGACCAAACCCACGGTGCAGCCGCCGATGTCGCGGACGGTCTCGCCGAGTGAGGGGTCCGACGGCCAGCCGCGTCCGGACCGGATAGCCCGGTCCAACGCAGGCAGTCGGCGCAGCGCGGCGAGCATCAGCAGCACCGTCCCCTCGGCCACCGACGGCGCGTTGGCGCCGGGCATGTTGGCCACCGCGATGCCGAGCCGCGTCGCGGCGGCCACGTCGATGGTGTTCACCCCGGCGCCGAGCTTGTGCACCAGCCGGCAGCGCCCGGCCCGTTCGAGGTCGGCGCCCGACAGCGGGCGCAGCACGTGCCAGATGACGTCCGCTCCGGGCAGTTCGCGGTAGAAGGTCTCGTCGTCGTTCTCGGCGCAGTATCGGATGTCCAGCCAATCCGATTGGGGGGCAAGGAAGTCCAGGACCTTCGCACCAGGGGTGAAGTGGGCCAGCACGTTTAGCGCCATCGCTTGGCAATCCACTTCGCGATGACGTCGGCCTGCTCGCTGCGGGCTCCGGGCGTGGTGAAGTAGTGGTCGGAATCGATGACGCACGAGGACTTGTCCGGGCTGGCCAGGGCGTCGTAGATGCGTTGCGCATCGGATGGATAGACCCCGGTGTCCTGTTCGGCATTGATGACCAGGGCCGGGCAATCGATGCGGGCCAGGTGCGGCTCGGCTCTGGTCTGTGCGTGCCGCATGCTCCACATGCCGAGCCAGCTGCGCAGCGTGCAGGCCGCTGCGATGCCGTGGGCCGACCGGTTGGCGTTGACGGGTATCCCCGCGTAGCACGCATTGGCGGGGCGCTTCGTCGGCTCCAGGGTCGGGTCGACCATGCGGAGGTCCGCCCAGGTGCGCAGCACGGTGAACGGGCGGTCGGAGTAACCGGCCTTGCGAACGCGTGTGAACTCGGCTTCGACCCAGTCGGTGATGGCGTGGTTGCGCGCGAGTTGGGCTGCGCGGTAACGCTCCACGAACTCCGCCGAGTAGGGCGGTCCGTTGACCGGGCGGAAGGGGTCGAGGGTCGGATCGCTTGCCACCGCGTCCAGCTCGTCGACGACGGAGCCGTCCATCCACGCCGTGAGTACGTCTGGGCGGCCCGGGTGCGCAGCGCTGGCGACGTAGCCGTCCGCGGGCAGCAGGTCGGTCAGGCCCACGGCCGGGCGCATGCCCTCCAGCGGGGTGACGTGCGGATCGACGGCTTGGGCCTGGTAGGCGGCCATCAATGAGCCGCCACCCGAATTGCCCAGTAGCACCACGGTTTCGATACCCTGGACCTCACGCAGCCACCGTACTCCGACGCCGATGTCCACCAGCGCGTGATCGAGCAGAAAGCTGCTCTCGTAGCCGCGGAAGCGAGTGTTCCAGCCGAGGAAGCCGATGCCGCGGGTGGCCAGGTAATCCGCCAGGTAGTGCTCGGAGAAGTCGATCTGATAGTGCGCGGCGATTACCGCGATCTTCGGTTTGCGGCCCACTCCGCGGTAGTAGATGCCCTGGCAGGGGTGCCCGCCGGACCCGGCCCGGCGGGCGGTGGGCGAGTCGACGCCGATGAACTCCCTGGTCACGCCGGGGGCGGCCGACCGCCCCGGACTCTTCGTCATGTCGGCGGATCCTCCTGGTGGTAGATGGTCCGATAGAAGATGGCGGCCAAGGTCGCGATGCAGGCTTGGTCATCGGCGGTCTTGGCGCCGTCGCCGCTGAGTTGCACGTAGCAGAACTGGTTGAGCATCGACACCAGCGCGACGGCGATCAGGTGCGGGTCATCGGCGGCGCAATGCCCATGGCGCTGAGCCTGTTTGACCATCGCGGTGACGAGGCTGATCGGTAGCTCGCAGATCTCGGCCCAGTACTGCGCGAAGTCATCGCTGATCATCGCCAGTTGCGACACGCTGATGATCTCCGCCAATCGATGGCGGTAGGTGTTCCAGTGTGCGGCCGCCGCCCGGTGGGCTCGCTCCCGGTTGCTCAGGTCGGGTTCGGTGACGGCTTGGGCCCGGTCCCTGGCCTCGTCGCGGAAGCGCACCGCCCACTGGCGCACCATCGCTTCCTTAGAGTCGTAGTAGTTGTAGAAGGACGCGGTGGATCGACCGGCCTCCGCGGCGATGTCGGCGATCGTGGTGGCCAGAATTCCCTTGCGTGCGACCACGGTTCGCGCGGCCACGTCGATGGCCGCCTGGGTTTGTCGGCCACGCTGAGTGGGCAGTTGCTCGCGCGGAGCGATGGTCACGGGCTGGCCATTTCTGGAACGGTGGAGGGCTTGAGGGAAATCTGAACCTGATGTTAGATTCAGTTGTTGGCCTTGACCAGTCCTGGGTCGGGGGCAATCGAGGAGCGGCGCAATGATCAAACCCGACAATGCGAATTCGGAGTTCGAGCTAGGCGGTATCAACCACGTCGCGCTGGTGTGTGCGGACATGGAGAAGACCGTCGACTTCTACACCAACGTGCTCGGCATGCCGCTGGTCAAGTCGCTCGACCTGCCAGGTGGGCTGGGGCAGCACTTCTTCTTCGACGCCGGCAATGGCGACTGCGTGGCGTTCTTCTGGTTCGCGACCGCACCCGACGGCGTGCCGGGGCTCTCGGCTCCGGCGGCGCTGCCGGGCATCGGGGAGATCGTCAGCGCCGTCGGTT
>JAHFVB010000291.1 GCA_023264755.1 Mycobacterium sp.
TCGAGATCGATTGCGAGCGTTTCGAGGGGGTGATCACGCCTCGCGTTACGAGTAGAGCAGAACCCCTGCAGCCAAGCAATTTTGGTGGATCGGTTGGATCCTGCACCTCGCGCGAACGGTGTCGAAAACGACCGTCCCCGAGGAGGACGAGTTCGCCGGCATCTTGGAAGGCGGAAAGCTGTATGCAACCGGGAAGGAGCTAGTACGGCGAAATGCCGAGTCAACCAAACCGGGGGGTGGTGCCCCCGACGGGGCACCTCGCTCGCTTGATCCGTCCTACACGAACGAAAGAGCCCGGCGACGCGTTCGCTGCGGCGCCGGGCTTGGTTTCGAACTCGTATTTAGACTGCCGTGTGCATGGCGTGTTGGCTGGCGTCGTTGCTAATGATGGTGGGGCCGACGATGAGTGCTTGGGAGGGATCCTCGGGATCGGTGGCCAGCCCGTGCGCGGGTGTGACGCCTCCTTCTTCGCACATCTTCTGCCACATGGCGAGTCGGCCTGCACGGGAGGGGGTGAGTCGGCCGTAGGTGAACAGGCGAACGAATGTCCAGTTCGGTGCGGGCAGGGAGGCCGAGCGGCCGACCAGGCGGTGCAGGATGAACATCCAGCCAACCATCATGGCCATCATGGTGGCAGTTGCGATCCAGCGAAGTGCGGTTGGCATCGTCGAGTTGTGGGCGAGGATGTGAATCGAGCCGACGCCGAAGTAGGCGACCATCATGCCGAATGGGGCGACGAGTAGCAGTAGGAGTTGTTGTTTGCCCTTGAGGGCGGTACGGCGAAGGCGAGGATGGCGCCGATCGTGACGAAAGAGCCGCCGTTGATGAAGCCCCACCAGTAGGGGAAGTTCAGGAAGGTGAACGGCTGCACGCCGTAGTACAGGTAGGTGCCGAGGTTGATGCCGATGGTCTCCATGAGTGCGTCGGTGACGATGCCCATGCCGAGCAGCATCACGAAGTGCTTTGCGTGTGCGCCGTTGCGGATGACGAAGTAGCAGAAGTAGGCCTCGAGGCCGAGGAATGCGACGTAGCAGAGCGGAATCAGGGCCGGGACGGTGACTCCGAAGTTCGTGAATGCCGGTACCAGGTTCTCGGCCCAGTGCAGGTGGCCCAGGACGTCGAGCATGGGTTCGAGCAGGCTGCAGAGCAGTCCGCTGGCCATGACGATGAGTGGGACGTAGTTCTTGCTGCGGATTGCGGCCTTGATCGCCCAAGGGAGCGCGAAGACGACGACCGCGGCGCCGGCAACGAAGAAGAAGATGATCTGGGCGGCGGTGCTGGCTTCGAACTGGCCAGGCGCCGGAAGGATGTTTGGCGGCAACCCGGGGTCAGTGACCAGCGGGTTCCAGCTGAGGGGGAGCAACGAGGTCACTGTCCTTGCCTTTCGCGGCGTCGTCGATTGGTGGCGACTGCGCCGACATTTCGTGTGGGGTGCGCCAGCCGTCAATCGTCCTGAGATGTGTACGGGGTCACATTAACACTGTATCCGTACATCGTGTACACCATTGTTGGGTTCAGGTGGAACCAGGCGCACGAGCGGGCATCGCGGACAGGACGCAGCGGTAGGGTGCGGTCATGACGGACACCACCCAACGCGGGAAGGGTCGGCCACGTTCGGTCGACGCCGCGGGCGTCGGGGTGGCGGAGGGGATTTACGCAGCCACCGAGCGACTGCTGGAACGCCAATCGTTCAACGACATCAGCGTGGCGCACATCCTCGCCGAGTCGGGGGTCTCCCGGACCACCTTCTACTTCTACTTCGCCTCGAAGTTCACCGTCCTGAGCGGGCTGCTGAGCCGCGCGATGGACGACATCTTCGAGACTGTGCAACCGTTCCTGTCGAGGGCGGCGGAGGATGCGCCCGAGGTCGCGTTGGAGCGCAGTATCCGTCAAGTAACGCACGCGTGGCATCGGCACCGACTGGTGCTCCGGGCAGTGAACCACCACTGGCAGACCGAACCCGAATTGCGGACCCAGTGGCTGACCGTCGTAGAGCGTTTCGTCGTGGCGGGGGCAGCAGAGATCGATCGTGAACGCGCAGACGGTACGATCACCTCGCCGGTTCCGAGCAGAACCCTTGCGGCCACGCTGTTTTGGGCCACCGAGCGGTTACTCCACATTGCCGGTATGGGCATCGAACCCAATCTTCCCGACGAAGAGTCGGCGGTGGCATCGCTGGTCGCCATTTGGCGGGGCACCCTCTATGGACGTGACGTCGGTTCACGGGGTTACGAGTAATCCCGCCGCCTGAAGCTCTGCTACGACTGCGCAAGGCCCAGCTCGAGGAACACCGGCACCGGTGAAACGCGACTCGGCACGCTAGCCGGATCTAGTCGGCGCGGGCGCTCAGCAAGTCGTCGAGCACTGCCAGAAACTCCTTGGGGCGCAACGGCGTGAAGGCCGGGCTCAGTCGCGTGCCCGGCACGTCCAGGCTGACCAGCGTGGACTTCACCGGCCGCCACACGTCCAGCGGCATCCAGCGGCGCAGGTCCGAGCTGCCCCAGATGCGAAACCTGTTAATCAGCAGGCCCAGCGACTCGGTCTTGTACCCGCGGATCGCCTGCAGCGGAATGACCTTCGAGGTGCCAGACGGAAAGTGATACCGACGCAGGGTGAGCGCATATCGGTCCAACTGGACCAGTCCATCGTCGTAGTACTGCTGCCGGGGTGCGGTCATGTCTTCTCGCTCCGCAGTTGGTGGCCCTGGGAGGTGAGGCATCGGCCATTCTCCAGATTCCACCGCCAACCGTGCAGGTTGCAGGTCAGCGTCGTGCCCTCCACCACGCCGAACTTCGACAAGTCGGCCTTCAGGTGTGGGCAGCGGCGCTGAATCTCCCAGCCGTCCAACCGGATCGACGCTGAGTCGTCGTGCGCTTCGGCGAACCAGCCGTCGGCGTAGGCGATGCGCTCGTCGGTCAGGCACTTGAAGAACGTGTAGAGGTACTCGTTGTATCCGCCGACCCGCCAGGCCTTGAATCGGGTCGAGAGAAAGATCGTGTTGACCCAGTCCGGTTCGTCGTCGCGTAGCACCGTCCGCACCAGCTCGGGCGCGATTGCGAAGCCGTAGCGGAACTTCTCGTCGGGAATGGCTTCCCGGACTGCGCGTTTCGGAAAGTCGAGCACGACGGTCTCGGCGCCGATCCGGAGCTCGACCGGGTAGCCGATGCCGTCGCAGATCTGGTCGCTCTGGCTCATGATGGGCTCGAAGCGCGCCCGCAGGGGTTCCAACAGTGGCTCCCCCTCTGCCGGCGCCCAGCTGGCCTTCAGGGCGGCCAAGACGGGCGCCATCCGTTGGGCGTAGTCCTCGATGTATTGCGCCTTGCCCGTGGTGAAGATGACTTCGGCTTCCTGCTGGGACACCGGATGGGTCAGCGAATCCAGTTGGGAGCCGGTGAATTCCGCGACGCTGCCGGGAATCATCAACAACCCTCGGTCATGACCGTGCGTGCGCATCTGCTCGAGGAAGACCATCTGGTCCGGGAAGATGTTGGCGGGATCGCCGTGATCGTCGTTGAGCTCGCGCAGTTCGGGATCGAGGAAGCACGGCGGGCCGGCGGACGGTATGACCCACGTCGCGTTCACCTGCGCGATGTACTGCCGGCACCGGTCCATTCCGCGCTGGCGCTTCTGGATGCCGAAGGCCTCCTTGGCCCGCGCGGGCATGTCGTAGACCATCGGGTACCAGATGGCCCCCGAGTACTGCAGCATGTGCACGTCCACGTGCCCGAACTGCTCCTCGAGGACGTCGAGGTCGACGGGGCGCGCGTCGTTCATGTTGAACGCCACGGTCTCACCGTCGGAGACCACCAGTCCGGAGTCGCCGATGGGCCCGTCGGCCGGGGCGCGCAGCGCGATGATCATCACGTCGAGGTCGCCCTTGGGCCCGCTGACCCGGTGCTTGACCGAGTCCGTGGTCTCGAAGAACCGGTGGAACCCCAGCTCCTCTAGGGCCCGGCGCAGGTCGGGAACCGGAAAGTCCGGCAACAGCACGACGGCGTCCTTGTTGACGTGTTCGCGCAGGTTGGCGGCATCGAAGTGGTCGGCGTGCAAATGCGAGACGTAGAGGTAGTCGCAGTCGCCGAGGGCGGCCCAATCCAGCGTGCTGTTGTCCGGGAACGGGAACCAGGACCCGAAGTACGCCGGGTTGACCCAGGGGTCGCAAAGAATGCTGCCCGCCTGCGTCTGGATCAGAAACCCCGCATGGCCGACACTGGTGACCTGCACGAATACCCTCTCCGGTGGACGACTGTTCCCACTGGAGTCTAACCGTCGACTACTGGGAGCTCCGCTCAGTCGGGAAGGTCGCGGGGTCCGTCGATCCACGTGGTGGTGAACTCCTGGATCTGCTGAATCCACGCGGGCAGTTGGCTTCCGATCAAACCTTCCACCGGGCCGCCGATCAACGGGACGCGCACCGCGACGGTGGCGGAGTACGTCAGCCGCGCGCCGTCGGCGGTCGGCGCCAGCAGCCCAGCGCTGCGCACCGAAAGGGGCCCGCCGGTCAGGTCGACGGTCACCTCACCGCGCAGTTCGCCGCCGGACGTGGGAGTCCACGTCTCGCAGTGCACCAGTTCCCAGTTGCCGCGGCGCAGTTTCGTGACGATCTTGGGGAGCTCCGCGCTGAGCAGGCGGAAGCACGTGCGCACCCGTACGACGCGGTCGGGATCGACGGTGAGCTCCTGCAATTCGCCGTTGTCCATGCGCGCCAACCGCGTTCGCCAGTACTGCTCATCGCCGAACGCGCCATGGAACTGTTCGACGCTGGACGTCGAGTCGACCACCAGGTCGAATGAGCGGGGCATAGCAGGCCACGCTACCGTCGGCCGCTAACAGGTCGTGGCCACCAGGTCGAACGTGGCGAGCGTTTCCCGGGCCAGGGTGGTGAGCTCGGCCTTCGAGTTCGTTCCGTCGAGTTGGTAGGCGATGACGGTGAGGAAGAGCTGCCCACCGATCCGGCCGGAGGCCAGGAAGAACTTCTGTTCCAGCAGTTGCGGGGTGACCTTCTGGTCGACCCCTCGCGCGAAGACGAAGTCGGCCTGCGTGCCGTCCACGCAGCCGACGACGGAGTCGAGGTCGCCGAGGTTGGTGCACGTCACCGGGCGTTCCGCGAAGGCGAAGAGGGCATCGCCCAGCCCGCGCAACGCGCGCTTCGGAGTGAACGGGGTCAGCGGGAGCAGCTGCAGGGCTTCGTCGGGGCTGTCGCGAAGTGTGGTGAGGGCCTGCTTGATCGAGCCCCGCACGTCGGTGAGGTCCGTCGTCACCCCGGCGGGGTCGACGGTGATGGTCGTGAAGGACAGCGCATTCGCGTGGGTGTCGCCGGCCTTGCGGTCGCTGGCGGTGATGATCACCCGCACGGTGCCGTCCTCGGCGCACTGGCGGCCCATCCGCGCTCCGAGCTTGGCCGCGAAGGCGGTGAACAACGAGTTGCTGGTGCCGCCCAGCGCCCTGGCCCGGGCGTCCCAGGCGTCCTGGTCGACCTTCAACGTGATGGCGGGCACGGTGACGTAGCCACTCGCGGACTCCGTGCTGGGCGGGGTGGCCCCCCGGCGAGTCAGTTCGGCGCGCTGACGACGCAGGAGTTTGGTGGCCGCCCCGATGGCGCGGGCGACCTCGGGGAGGTCCCGCAACGTCTGGCGGGCATCGCTGGCCAGGGCCCGCCGTCGGGTACGCGAACGTGGTGGGGGATAACCGAATTCGTTGACGACACCGTGGACGGCGTCGGCGATCGCCAGTCCGCAGCCAAGGCCGTCGACCAGACAGTGCGAGGCCACCAGGCTGACGGCCGTCGACCCGTCGGTGAACGACACCGTGCCGAGTTGCCAGCCGGGCCCGAGCTCCGGATCGATGGGTAGCTGGGCGCATTCGTCGGCCCAGGCGTCCAGTTCGGTGCGGGGGCGAGCGTGCTCGGCGACGTGCAACGGAGCCCCGGCGGGGACCGCCACCCACCGATGCCTGCCGAAGGGCAGCGGCGAGCGTTCGATCAACCTGCCCAACAAGCCGTAGCCCAGATTGCGGTGAAAGCGCTCGAGCCCGGCCACGTCGAGGGCGCGTTCGTAAACCCATACCCACTGCACGAGTTGAGGCTGATCGCGAGCTCGCAGCGCGAGGAACGAGGCCTGGTCCATGAAGGCGAGCTGGTTGGCCCGGGCCGCGGCGGCGCGGCGGGCACGCGGCGATGACAACAGGGTCGGACTAGTCAACTGTGCCCACCAATTCGAACTCGGCCAGCGTGTCCTTCATCAACTCGCGCAGCGCCCGCTTGGTGTTGTCTCCGTGGACGTCGTAGGCCACCACGGTGAGGAAGACGTGATCGCGGAACCGGCCGGAGGCCAGCGTGACCTGGCCCTGTATCCGCTCGAGCACGGTGCGGGTGATGTGTTGGGTAACCCCGCGCGCAGCGAACCAGTCCGCATCGGTGCCGTCCGGCCGTCCCGTCGCCGGGTCGACCTCGCGAAGGTTGGAACAGCCCACGGAGAAGTCGGTGAACATCGCCTCGGCCATCCTTCGGACCGCCCACTGTGGCGTCCAGGGGGTGACCGGCAGGACCGCGAGCGACTCGTCGGGTGCGCCGCCCAGCGTCGCGAGGGCTTCCTTGATGGCCACGCGTACCTCGGCCAGCTCGCGCGTCACCT
>JAHFVB010000292.1:0-487 GCA_023264755.1 Mycobacterium sp.
GCCTTCAACAACGCGGGTATCAGCCCGCCGGAGGACGACCTCATCGAGGTGACCGGCATCGATGCGTGGGACCGGGTGCAGGACATCAACCTCAAGTCGGTGTTCTTCTGCTGCAAGGCCGCGTTGCGCCACATGGTGCCGGCGCAGAAGGGGTCGATCGTCAACACCGCATCGTTCGTCGCGGTGAACGGGTCGGCGACGTCGCAGATCTCCTACACCGCGTCCAAGGGTGGCGTGCTGGCGATGTCGCGGGAGCTCGGAATCCAGTACGCGCGGCAGGGTATTCGCGTCAACGCGCTGTGCCCCGGACCGGTGAACACCCCGCTGCTGCAGGAGCTGTTCGCCAAGGATCCGGAACGCGCGGCCCGCCGGCTCGTGCACGTGCCGATGGGTCGGTTCGCCGAACCCGACGAGCTCGCGGCCGCGGTGGCGTTCCTGGCCAGCGACGACGCCTCCTTCATCACCGGGTCGACGTTCCTGGTCGACG
>JAHFVB010000292.1:497-6622 GCA_023264755.1 Mycobacterium sp.
GGCGACGATGACCTCCGCGCCGGAACCACAACCAGCCAGCGAGGCACTGCTGCGTCCGGTGCGGCTGGGCAATGCCTTCGAGGACACCGTGGGACGGCTCTTGGAGACCATTCGACTGGGCGTGCTCGCCCCCGGTGAGTCGCTGCCTCCCGAGCGTGAGCTCGCGACCCGGCTCGGGGTCAGCCGTGACACCGTCCGGGAGGCCATCAAGTCGCTCGCCGAGGCGGGCTATCTGGTGTCGCGGCGGGGACGCTACGGCGGCACCTTCCTGGCCGAGGACTTGCCGAAGCCGCAGGCCGACGGGGTTCGGTTCAACCGCAGCGACATCGACGATGCGTTGCGGCTGCGGGAGATCCTGGAAGTCGGCGCGGCTCGGATGGCGGCGGGCCGAACCCTGACGGCCCCCGAGCGCGAGACGCTGTGGAGCAGATGCAAGGACGTGCGCGGCGCCGCGCCCGCGGACTACCGACGGCTGGACTCCCGGCTGCACCTGGCGATCGCCGAGGCGGCGGGCACCCCCTCGCTGGTCCCGTTGGTGGCCGAGAACCGGATGCGGCTCAACGAACTGCTCGACCACATCCCACTGCTCGCGCGCAACATCGCCCATTCGGACGAACAACACGAGGCCATCGTCATCGCGATTCTGGCCGGGGACGCCGACGCGGCCGCAGAGTTGATGGCCGCGCACGTCTGGGGCTCGGCGGCCTTGCTGCACGGCTTCCTGGATTAGCGTCCGGCGGGTCGGAGCAGTCCACTGGCAGGTCTGACGGTTTAGATTTGACGCGTGGCGGGTGAGCACGACGAGCAGGTGGACGACGAGGCGTTGGTACGACGCGCCTCGTCGGCGCTGGCCGACGTCGACATCTCCGGCTGGACGCAACGCTTCGACCTGTTGTCCGATCCGCACCGGTTGGAGCTGCTGCTGTCGCTGCACCGAGCGCCTGGCATCTGCGTCGGTGAGCTCGCCGTCGCCGTGGGCCGCTCGGAAAACGCCGTCTCGCAAGCGCTTCGGCTGCTGCGCCAGCAGGGCTGGGTGAGCTCGACGCGGGTGGGTCGCTCGGCGAGCTACCGGCTGGAGGACCACATCGTGCACGACCTGCTGCATTGGATAGGCGCTGCGCACGGCTGACCTGCCCGGTCGGACGGGAGCCCGACCTGAACATCTGAACAGCTAGACAGATGTTTGGCCACCGCCTAGGGTCGAGGCAAGCGGGGGCTTGGCAGCGTTTGGAGGGTTCGTGACCATCGGCACGTCGGCGGAATCCAGGACCCGCACCAATGCGGTCGCCCGGCTGGATCGGGCTGATTGGACCGCCATCGCGGGCATGGGCGTCGTGGTGCTCTTCCTTCACCTCTTCGGGTGGGGGGTGCTCGTGTTCGGGGTGGCCCCGCAGCACATCACCCTTGGTTCCACCGGGGTGTTCGGCGTCGGGCTCGGGATGACCGCCTACCTGCTCGGCGTGCGGCATGCCTTCGATGCCGACCACATCGCCGTCATCGACAACACCACCCGCAAGCTGGTCGGCGAGGGCAAGCGCTCGCTGTCGGCCGGATTCTGGTTCTCGCTGGGGCATTCGAGCGTCGTCTTCGGGCTCGCCTTCCTGCTGGCGCTCGGCGTCAAGGCACTGGTCGGCCCCGTGCGGGACGAGAACTCGGCGATGCTGCAGACCCTCGGGCTGATCGGGTCCCTGGTCGCCGGGACCTTCCTGATCCTGATCGGCCTGACCAACCTGTTCGCGGTGGTCGGCATCGCCAAGGTGTTCCGCGAGATGCGCAGCGGGAAGTTCGACGAGGCCGAGCTCGAACGCCAGCTCAACAGCCGCGGGTTCTTGGCCAGGCTGCTCGGCCGGGTGATGCGCCGCGTGAGCAAGCCGTGGCACCTCTACCCGGTGGGACTGCTGATGGGGCTCGGCTTCGACACCGCCACGCAGGTCGCGCTGCTGGTGCTGGCCGCGGGCGCCGCGGCCTTCACCCTGCCCTGGTACGCCGTGCTGGTGCTGCCGGTGTTGTTCGCCGCGGGCATGAGCCTGTTCGACGCCGCCGACGGGATCTTCATGGCGCGGGCCTACGGATGGGCGTTCCTCAAGCCGATCCGCAAGGTGTACTACAACCTGACCGTCACCGTGCTGTCGGTGTTCGTCGCGCTGGTGATCGGCGGCATCGTGCTGATCGGGCTACTGGTCGACCGGCTCGGCATCAGGTCCGGGCCGCTGGCCGCCATCGGATCGGCCGACCTCGGGTCGGTCGGGTTCGCCATCGTCGGGATCTTCGTGGTCGTTTGGCTGGTGGCACTGGCGGTGTGGCGGTTCGGCCGCATCGAGGAGCGCTGGGACGCCTCGGCCTGACCGGCTGGGCTCCAGTGGTGCGCTCCAGGGCCGCTACCCGAGCCCCAGCAAGGCGTTCTCGATCACCTCGGGCAAGGCTGGGTGGATCCAATACTGGCCGGTGGCAACCTCTTTCGCAGTCTGGCCGAAGCTCATCGCCTGGATGATCGGTTGGATCAGCGAGGATGCCTGGTGGCCCATCACGTGGGCGCCGAGGATCTTTCCGGTGGCCCGGTCGCCGATCAACTTGACGATCCCGTGCTCGTCCTCCATCGCCCAGCCGTAGGCGGTGTCGCCGTACTTCTGGACCTTGGTGACGACGTCGAATCCGCGCGACCTGGCTTCATCCTCGGTCATGCCGACCATGGCGACCTGCGGATCGGTGAACACCGCAGAGGGCACGAACCGGTGATCGGAAGCGCGCATGGAGGCGGTGTCGTCCCAGTCGACCAACAGATTGTGGCGAACCACCCTCATCTCGTGGTTGGCGACGTGCTTGAGCTGATACGCCGACGACACGTCGCCCAACGCGAAGATGCCACGCGCCGAGGTGCGTTGGTATTCGTCGACCACCACCATGCCGTCGTCGACCTCGACACCGGCCAACTCGGCATCCAACAGGTCACCGTTGGGCACCCTGCCGGTGGCCACCAACAGCATGTCCGCGCTCAGCGTCTTCCCGTCGTCGAGTTCGAGCACTATCTTGCTGCCCTCGTGGTGCGCACCGACCACGTTCTCGTGAGTGTGTAGGTCCCACTTCTGCGCCGCGATGTCGGTGAACGGGTAGCAGATCGACTCGTCGCAATGGGTCAGCAAGCCGTATCCGCGCACCACGATGGTGATCCGCACCCCCAACGCGGAGAAGACGTGGGCGAACTCCGCGGCCACGAACCCGCCGCCCACGATCACCAGATGCTCGGGGAGTTCGGGAATCCGCATGATGGTGTCGCTGGTGTGGAAGTCGACCCCGCACGTGCTGATCGCCGGCGGCACGTTGATGCGCGAGCCCGCCGCGATGACGACCCGGTCGGAGGTGAACTCGTCGCCCGCGTCGGTGCGCAACGTGTAGCGCCCGTCGGGTTGGGTGGGCCCGAACTTGGTGTGGCTGGCGTACACCGTCACGTTGGGCAAGCCGCGCTTGTACTGTTCGCCACCGACGGCGATCGGATCGATGCGACCGAAGACGCGCGAGACGATGTCGGGCCAACGCACCTTGTCGAGCGTCGCGTCCACGCCGTACCGCGAACTGTCCCTGATGCCTTGGGCCACTTCGGCGGCGTAGACGAACATCTTCGTCGGAATGCAACCGACGTTGAGGCACGTCCCCCCGAAGGTGCCCTGCTCGCAGATGGCCACCCGCATGCTGGCGTACCTGGGGTCCACCGACGGATCGGGGATGCTGTTGCCCGAGCCAGTTCCGATGATCGTCAGGTCGTAGTGCTCCATGGGTCAGCCCCGTCCGGTTGGCGTGGAGCTCGACGCGTCGTCGGCGCTCAGGTAGGAGTCCAGCCACGTCGCCAGTTCGCGGTAGGCCGCCGCGCGGGGTTCGGGGAGGGACAGGAACACGTCGTGCTTGGCATCGGTGATCGGCACGACGGTGGTGCGGTTTCCGACGCAGCCCGCCCACCGCGCGATCTGGGTGACGTCCAGCACGGCGTCCCCCCGCTGGATCGCTTCGGCATCCGGGCCGTCGGGACCGACCTCCCGAACGCTGTGGTCGGAGCGCAGGATCAGGTTTGGTACGCCGACGTCGAGGCCGCGGTGCAGTCTGGCCTGGCCGCGCCGGACGGCGTTGATCCACCCGACGGTGACCGGGAAGCCGCCGACTGGTTTCCAGTCGAGGTTGTAGTCGAATTCGCCGGCGTAGTCGCGGTGCAGCGTGGTCCCGTAACCGCCTGGGGTCGGCTTGCGGATCACCGTGAGCTTGCGCCACCGGCCCAGCGCGACCAACGCCGCGGAGGTGGGGGCGGCCCGCAGAATGGCCGGCCCGTGCAGGTCGAAGAACGGGCTGTTGAGCACCAAACCAGTGACGTTCAGCACGCCGAGTCTGGCTCGCTGTCGGATCCGGTCGAGCCATAGCGAAGCGATCAATCCGCCCGCGGAGTGGCCGTAGAGGCACACCCTTGCGCCACCGGTGTCCGCGGCCACGACGGCGAGCGCCTCCTCGAGTTCGCGGTCGTAGTTGGCCAGATTGGTGGTGAAGTGTGGGGTCTGTCCGTCGCGGTGGGACCGTCCGCACTTGTGCAGATCGAGTGCGTAGAACGCGAATCCGCGGGCCGTGAACTGGTCGGCCAGTTCGGTGTTGAAGAAGTAGTCGGTGTAGCCGTGCAACGCGACGACGGCGTGGCGCGCGTTGGCCGCCGCACCACAGCGCACGAGCGTCGCGGCGAGGTCACCCTCCCCGTCCGGGTCGGGCCCCTGGGGCAGGGTGCGCTGCCAGTAACCGGGCAGCACGTCGGGCTCCCACCCGAGCTCGCTGGAGGTCACTTGGTTACCTTAACCTCGTCGGCCGAGGAGTCCGGAACGACTCCGGAACGTCTCCGGAATGTCTCCGCGACCTCGTAGCCAGTGGTGGGGACGAGGGGCACCGGACCCGCACGATAACCTGGTAATCCGAAGTCCGCGAGAAGACGGACGTGCGAGCGCGAAGGGCCAAGGTTTCAGGTGGCTGAGCCAAAGATCGCCAATACGACGACCACGGACGTGGTGCTCATTGGCGCCGGGATCATGAGCGCAACCCTGGGTGCCCTGCTGCGCCTGGTACAGCCGGACTGGTCGATCACCCTGGTCGAGCGCCTCGATGCGGCCGCGGCCGAGAGCAGCGACCCGTGGAACAACGCGGGTACCGGGCACTCGGCGCTGTGCGAGTTGAACTACACGCCGCAGCGTTCCGACGGCACCATCGACATCAGCAAGGCGATTCACGTCAACGAGCAGTTCCAGGTCTCGCGCCAGTTCTGGGCCTCCGCCGTCGAGCGGGGCGTACTGCCCGACGTGCGCAGCTTCCTCAACCCGATCCCGCACGTGAGCTTCGTGCACGGGGCCAATCACATCGACTACCTCAAGCGTCGCTACGAGACCATGGTGACCAACCCGCTTTTCGCGTCCATGGAGCTCATCACCGACTCTGACGAATTCGCCCGCAGGCTGCCGCTGATGGCCGCCAAGCGCGACTTCTCCGAGCCGGTCGCGTTGAACTGGACGCAGAACGGCACCGACGTCGACTTCGGGTCGCTGTCGCGCCAGTTGATCGGCTTCGCGGCGCAGGGCGGCATGACGACGTTGTTCGGCCACTCGGTCCGCGATCTGCACCAGGAATCCAACGGCAGCTGGACGTTGAAGGTCACCAACCGCCGCACCGGCGCCAAGCGCAAGCTCAACGCGAAGTTCGTCTTCGTCGGAGCCGGCGGTGGCGCCCTGCCGCTGCTGCAGAAGTCGGGCATCAAGGAAGCCAAGGGCTTCGGCGGCTTCCCGGTCAGCGGCCAGTGGTTGCGGACCGGGAATCCCGCGCTGGCCGCGGCGCACCAGGCCAAGGTCTACGGCGCTCCGCCGCTGGGCGCCCCGCCGATGTCCGTGCCGCACTTGGACACTCGCGTGATCAACGGCCGGTCCTACCTGTTGTTCGGCCCGTTCGCGGGATGGTCGCCGAAGTTCCTGAAGCAGGGCAAGGTGACCGACCTGCCGTTCTCGGTGAAGCCCAACAACCTCGGCTCGATGCTCGGCGTCGGGCTGACCGAGATGAGTCTGGTCAAGTACCTGCTCGGTCAGCTGGTGCTCAGCGAGGCCGACCGGGTGGACGCG
>JAHFVB010000293.1 GCA_023264755.1 Mycobacterium sp.
CCTGCGCCGTCGACGCCCTCGATCGCGATGAGCACGCTCTCACCTCTCCCGGGTCACCCCGCTCCTGCCGTCCGGCGAGCGTAACTGGTGCGCCGGAGGGCCCTTTTCCCTCGATAGGCTGGGTCGACAATCCGGCGTTTCGCACCGTCGCCAACGTCGCTCGGGTTTCAGCGCTGGGGGTGCGGGGTGAGCCAGTCCGTAGACGTCGTCGTATCGGACCTGCACGCGGCTTCGGCTCGGCTCGCCGATGCGGCGCAGCGGCTTCGGGACGGGTTGTCGGGCGTGGACGCCGAAACCCACGGGTTGCTGGGCTCTGGGTGGAAGGGCGGGGCGGCCTCGGCCTTCGGCGCGGCCTGGAACCAATGGCACGGCGGAGCAGAGCAAGTCGTTCAAGCCCTGCAGCGGATGTCCGAGCTGTTGGAGCTAGCCGGCAAGGAGTATGCCAAGACCGACGAGCAGGCCGCAGGTGCGCTCGGCTCGTCGGCATCTAGAGGGAGCGTGGTGTCAATCAGACGAACGGGGTTCGGGGAACTGCCATCATCGGCGCACATGACCGACGCGTGTTGGATCCCTCAAGGCAACTGATGACTGAGATACCGATCACCGGAGCATTCGCCGAGTATCTCGGACAGCGATTTCGGATACTGTTCGGCGGCGACGACTGGGTGGCCTTGAGCGCAACGCCGGAGACCGACATTCCCGACGCATTTGCGCGCGGCGAGTCGTCACCCGCTGGCCGAGGACACCACGAACCCTGGGCAAAGGTTCCCAGGCGATCCCTTGCCGGCGTGATCGACGTCGTCGTGTCGGCAACGATTGCAGGGCAACACGTCTCCTTGCGACGACGATTGTCAGATGGCCGCATAGCAGTCGAGTTCGTGGGCCCTCCTGCGGTCGCTCGTCGGCTTGGCTTGGACGGTGACCAATACATGGGTTGGACGGGGCTATTTGCACCTGAGGAACTCGACCACATCCAAGTAGAGGAAATTCGCCGTGCCTGACCGAACGGTGTTGCAGAAGTTGCCTTCTGCGCCGATCGCCGCCGAGCTCGTCGAACCCGAGGTCAAAGAGGTAGTCGCCGAGGTCACCCGCTTGGCCAACCTGCGGGGTGTCGAGAATCAACTGGCCACCCCGCTTAGGACGAGGTAGATGGACAACTCTGCGCATGGAATTCGGGCCAGCGGCGAGTACGCCACCCACAACGGGCGCAACTACCTCGGATACCCGATGCGGGATCGGGTGCTCCTGCTGTCCGATGACGACCCGCTCCCCACGGGATTCGAGCTGTCCTCCACGACCTGGGTGCGGGGTGAAGCAATCGTCCCGATGACAGAGGTAGCGCGCACCTTCAGGGTTCGAACGACGGCTACCTGGCACGGACATCGCTTCGAGATCGGCATCATCGTTGGCGAGCTCGCGAACGTCACCTATCTCGGGGTCGACTTCGACCAGGTCTGCCGACTGCCGGGCATGGAACGACCCGACAAGTACGAAGTGATGGGGACGATTCCGGTGTCGGAATTGTCGGAAGTCGAAGAGGGCGAAGAGGTAAGCGGTCACCCGGCCGACTTCGCCGAAGCGCTGCGGTCACGAATGCGCAGAGGGCATGGCCTATCTCGGCCCTACGCCCGCAAGTGGGAGGTCGGCGGCTGCGAGGCCATCGCCAGCCTGCGGGACTACCCCTACGAAGGATTGCTCGTGCTGGGAAAAGGGCTGTCGGAGTTGCGCTTTACCGTGTTCGCCGTTGCCGACAGACTGATCATCGATTCCTCCCCGAGGGCCTTCTGGGTAGCCGCGAATCGCAGCATTCCGGGTGACGGTCCTCCCGATGCCTACCTGATCGGCTGGGATGCGCACCGAAGCACCGGCTACGTCGGAGACGCGCCGGAAGTACTGGTCGAGATGTTGGAGAAGATGGACTCTGGCTCTCGAAGGCCACCAGTCTCCAACGAGCTACAAGTCGGATTCCCAGGCCTGGCTGCCTCGGCGAGAACCTATGTCGGTAGTTGGCAATGGAACGTGCACGGCGAGGCGACCGACGACGAATTCATCGAACGTGCCTCCGCTGCAACGCTGGCCGCCATCGCGGCGAAGGAGGCTCGAGCTGCCGGGCCCGAGTAGCCACGAACCAACGGGAAATCGACCGCGCGGGCCCGCCCTAGAACTCCCCGCAGTTCGGCGTCGTCGGCACCCCGTTGAAGCGGTCGGCAATCCACTGCATGGCCCGCTCCCCGTCGACCAGCATCGGCAGGGCGTGGTTCACGACGAGCTTGTTCATGAACGGCGGTTCCTCGTTGGTCCAGAACTGCACGTCGGCCCCCTGGGCACACCAGTCGCGCCCCAGTTGGTTCGCGGCCGTCCACGGCACCAACGGGTCGTACCGGTTGCTCAGGATCATCACTGGCGCATTGGGTTTGTAGCGGCCGAGGCGCTGCAGGTCGAACCACGACTTGAACGGCTCCTCGTCGACCAGCTGGTTGATGTCCTCGGTGAAGTACGGCTGCAAGTGTCGGAACATGAACTTCGCGATCGTCTCGGCGATGCACTGGTCCTGAACCTTGTCGAGCAAGTCGGCGCCGCGCGGGGTGAGCTTCGATCGGATGGCGTCCGCGAACTCGGGATAGCTGGTGATGACGGAGTTCAGCGCGTAACCCACCACTCCGACCAACGCACTGCCGTCGGCATAGGGAAAGAGCTCCTTCAGGTCCGCCGGCGGCGCCCCCGCGTAGGTGCCGACCACGTGCAAGTCCGGCGCGTACGACGGCGCCAATTCGGCGGCACTGGCAGCCGCTCCCCCGCCTTGCGAGTAGCCCCAAAAAGCCAACGGCCCATGCGGATTCAACGATGTGCCGGGTAGTCGCTGCGCCGCTCTGCCCGCGTCGATCATGGCGTTGCCCTCGGCGACGCGATTGACGTAGGTGTGCAGCCCGGGCGTCCCGAGCCCCTGATAGTCGGTCATGACGACGGCGAATCCGCGCGCCACCATGGTCGCGACGAACATCTCCTCGTAGTTGAATCCGAAGTCCAAATAGGGCGACCAGTGAATGCCCTGGTTGAACTGTCGCGACGGCGCACACTGGTCGCCTTGCCCCTGGGTGCCTGGTCCGTAGACGATCAACGGCCGCGGGCCCTGCCCAGGCCAGTCGTTGAACGGCTCGAAGTAGGTGCCCGTCACCGCCATTGGGTTTCCGCGAGCATCGGTGCTGCGGTACATGATTCGCGTGCCGGTCGCCATGATGGCGCCGAGTTGGCCCGACGGCTCCAGCACCAGTCGAGAGGGCTCGGTGCGAATCAGTTCACCCGGCCGACCAGGAGGTAGCGGTTCGGGTGGGGTGTAGAACTCGGTGTATCGGTCCTCGTTGAAGTACGGATCGTGTGCGTCATGCGTGGGATCCGGGTCAGCATGCGCCGCGACGGGGGCGAAAAACGTTGCTACCAAGGCCAACACGACGATGAATGCGCTCCGAGCCCCAGTCACTACCCGACAGTAACATGTGCATACGGGCCTTCTGCCGAATCGAGAGTGCCATTCTTGCCGCCGCCCGCGACGCCATCCAGCGACGGGCCCATACGACAGAAACGACGGCCCCCGGCATGTGCCGGGGGCCGTCGCTTCAGTAGTTCAGTACGTCAGTAGCGGTAGTGCTCGGGCTTGTACGGGCCGTCGACGTCGACGCCGATGTACTCGGCCTGCTCCTTGGTCAGCCGGGTCAAGGTTCCGCCGAGGGCTTCGACGTGAATCTTGGCGACCTTCTCGTCGAGGTGCTTGGCCAGCCGGTAGACCTCGTTGTCGTATTCGTCGTTCTTGGTCCACAGTTCGATCTGCGCGATGACCTGGTTGGAGAAGCTGTTGCTCATCACGAACGACGGGTGACCGGTGGCGTTGCCCAGGTTCAGCAGTCGCCCCTCGCTCAGCACGATGATCGAGTGGCCGTCCGGGAAGACGAACTCGTCGACCTGCGGCTTGATGTTGATCCGGCGGATGTCCGGGTCACGCTCGAGGCGGGCCATCTCGATCTCGTCGTCGAAGTGACCGATGTTGCCCAGGATGGCCTGGTGCTTCATCGAGCGCATGTGCTCGAGGGTGATGATGCCCTGGTTGCCGGTGGCCGTGATGACGATGTCGGCCCAGCCGATGGCCTCCTCGACGCTCTTGACCTCGAAGCCGTCCATCAGCGCCTGCAGCGCGTTGATCGGGTCGATCTCGGTGACCGCGACGCGGGCGCCCTGAGCCTTGAGCGCCTCGGCGCAGCCCTTGCCGACGTCGCCGTAGCCGCACACCAGGGCGGCCTTGCCGCCGATGAGCACGTCGGTGCCGCGGTTGATGCCGTCGATCAGCGAGTGGCGGGTGCCGTACTTGTTGTCGAACTTGCTCTTGGTGACCGAGTCGTTGACATTGATGGCCGGGAAGGCCAGTTCGCCTGCGGCGGCGAACTGGTACAGCCGCAGCACGCCGGTGGTGGTCTCCTCGGTGACGCCCTGGACGGACGCGGCGATCTTGGTCCACTTGGTCTTGTCGGTTTCGAAGCGCTTGCGAATCAGCGCCAGGAACACCTTGTACTCGTCGGACGCGTCGTCCTCGGTGGGCGGCACGACGCCGGCCTTCTCGAACTGCGCTCCGCGCAGCACCAGCATGGTGGCGTCTCCGCCGTCGTCGAGGATCATGTTGGCGGGCTCACCCGGCCAGGTCAGCATCTGCTCGGCGGCCCACCAGTACTCCTCGAGCGACTCGCCCTTCCAGGCGAACACCGGGGTGCCCTTGGGCTCCTCGGGGGTGCCGTGCGGGCCGACGACGACGGCGGCGGCGGCGTGATCCTGGGTGGAGAAGATGTTGCAGGACGCCCAGCGCACTTCGGCGCCGAGCGCGACGAGCGTCTCGATGAGCACGGCGGTCTGGATGGTCATGTGCAGCGAGCCGGAGATGCGCGCGCCCTTGAGCGGGAGCACGTCGGCATATTCGCGACGCAGCGTCATCAGTCCGGGCATCTCGTGCTCGGCGAGCCGGATTTCCTTGCGGCCGAACTCGGCCAGGCCCAGGTCCGCGACCTTGAAGTCGATGCCGTTGCGGACGTCGGCGGTCAGTGTGGATGCAGTCATATAGAGCCCCTTATTTCGTTCGTCATTTCTTGCCCATGAGCGCACAGGATTGCGCTAGCGACACCCATAGCCTGCGGGCTCGCGGGACAGGCGCTTGGCGCTCTGACAGCTACGGGGTATCTACCACACCGTAGCGTTCGGCGAACGGCGTCATCAAACGGGCCAGGTCTCTGGCGACGTCGTGATCGGCCTCGGGCGGCATCGACACGTAGCTCATCGCCAGTCGGACGATGGCCCTGGCCAGCACTCCGGAGTCTTCGTCGCTGGCCCGCACCCAGCTGTTCCTGAACGTCGACGTCAACCGTTCCGAACAGCGGGTGATGATCGGCGCGCTGTCGGTGGTGATGATCTGCAGCAGGTCGGGCTTGGCGGCCCCGGTGAGCAGGGAGATGACCAGCGGGTCGGCGGCCGACTCCGCGAAGAACGCGCGGAACCCCTCCAGGAACGCCGCGTAGACGTCGCCGACGTTGCCGACGATCGCGGTGTCGACGGCGTCGACCAGCCGATCGGCCAGCCGCAGCGCGTAACCCTCCGCCAGTCCTTGGCGCGAGCCGAACTCGTTGTAGATGGTCTGGCGGCTGATGCCGGCCGCCTTGGCGACGTCGGACAACGTGATGGACGACCAGTCGCGGGCCAGCAGCATGTCGCGCATCCCGTCGAGGATCGCGTCGCGCAGCAACACCCGCGAGGCTTCGGCGTACGGCACGCGTGGTGCCGTACGCCGCTCGGTCGATCCGCCCATAGCCGCGAGACTAGCGCTCATTTCCCGTCGCTTCGCTCGCTTGGCCGCTCACGGACGCGCTATCTCGACCATCTCGAAGTCCTCCTTGGCCGCGCCGCAGTCGGGGCAGCTCCAGTCGTCGGGAATGTCGTCCCAGCGGGTGCCGGGGGCGATGCCGTCCTCGGGCCACCCCTTGGCCTCGTCGTATTCGAACCCGCACTGCACGCAGACGAACAGCTTGTAGTCCTCCGAGCTCATCTACTTGCTCCCGATCTCTTCGAAGTCGACCTTCTCGCGGACGGCGCAATCCGGGCAGCACCAGTCGTCGGGGACCAGCTCCCATTGGGTGCCGGCCGGAAACCCTTCTCGCGGAGCGCCGTTGGCCTCGTCGTAGACATAGTCGCAGCCGGGGCAGCGGTACGCCGTCACTGGGCCGTCGCCCCGTACTTGGCGTACACCTTGGCCCGGACGCGGGGGTGCACGTTGACGCGGCTGAGGTCACCGTCGTAGTGCGCCATGACGCGGTGGTCCATCACCTTGCGCCACAACGGCGGGAAGTAGGTCAGTCCGATCATCGACGCGTATCCGCTCGGCAGGTTCGGCGCCCCGTTCATGCTGCGCAGCGTCTGGTAGCGCCGCGTCGGGTTGGCGTGGTGGTCGCTGTGGCGCTGTAGGTGGTACAGGAACAGGTTCGTCACCAAGTGGTCGGAGTTCCAGCTGTGTTCGGGCGCGCAGCGTTCGTAGCGTCCGTTCGCCGTCTTCTGCCGGAGCAGGCCGTAGTGCTCGAGGTAG
>JAHFVB010000294.1 GCA_023264755.1 Mycobacterium sp.
CCGATGGGATCGGCGACGTCCTCACCGAGCACCACGATCTTGTCGTTTCGTTCCATGGCCAGATGGAACGCGGAGTTCAGCGCGGCGGCCATCGTCATGGTCTCGGTGACGGCTGGTTCGGAATCCGGCCCTCCACCCGTCTTGAGCTCAGTCATCGTGCAGGCTCCTCACCCAGGTGTCGTCGGCGAAGACGTCGGTGTACAGCTCCGATTGATCCGGAAGTTCGCAGCGGGCGGCGTAGGCGAAGGCGTCGTCGACCATCAGTCGAGCCCGCTCCTCGATCCGCTCCAGCTCGGCCTCCGACAGGTGGCCCTCGGCCAGCAGCCACGTCCGAAAGGTCGGGGCGGGGTCGCGTTTCAACGCTGTCTTGAGCTCACCTTCGGGTACGTAGCTGAAGTCGGCGGTCCCGGTGTGGCCGGTTAGTCGATAGTGGGTGAACTCCAGGAACGTGGGTCCGGCTCCCGCCCGTGCTTGGGCCACCGCCGTCGCCAGCGCGTCGCGCGCCGCAATGGGATCGAAGCCATCGATCTTGCGAGCCCGCATCGAGTACGCGGCGGCCCGGCCGGCCAGGTCGGTGTTGGCGGCGTAGCGCTCGATCGGGGTGTGCTCACCCCACTGGTTGTTCTGGCATACGAAGACCAGCGGCAGCTGCCACAGCCCGGCGAAGTTCATGGCCTCGTGGAAGGCCCCGATCGAGGTCGCGCCATCGCCAAAGGTCACCACGGTCGCGGTGCCGTCGTCGTCGAGCTGAGCGGCCATGGCCAGCCCCACGGCGATGGGCAGGCCCGATCCGACGATTCCCGTGGTGGCCGAGAACCCGATCGCCGGGTCCTGCAGGTGCATCGGGCCGCCCTTGCCTTGCGACAGCCCCGCGCGCCTGCCGTAGAGCTCGGCCATGATCGACCGCAGCGTCGCACCCTTGGCCAGCGCGTCGCCGAGGTTGCGATAGGTGGATACCAGCCGATCCCTGGGCGTGAGAACCTCGCCGAGGGCGGCGCACACCGCCTCCATTCCACGGACCGGATAGAACGCCGCCTGCAACCGTCCGGCCTTCGTCTCGGCCACCGACTTCTGGTCGGCGAGTGCGGTGGTAAGCATCAGTTCGTACATGCGTCCCAGGGCCACGACGTCGAGCGCGCCCGCGCTCGCCGCGACATCCTCGGCAAAACTCTTGGTCATGCTCCAGCCTCCTGTGGTTGCGGCGCGTTCAGTGACCGGCGGACCGCCTCTTCGCCCGCGATCCGACCGAAACCGCACGCATTGGCCAAGGAATTGCCACTTCCGATGTAGGTCTTGATGATGCCGCCGGTGCACTCACCCGCGGCGAATAGGCCACCGATCGGCTGCCCGTCTGCGGCCAGCACCCGAGCGTGGTCGTCGATCCGGAGCCCGCAGGCGGTCAGATTGACGGTGGCCGGCCGGACCTCGACGGCATAGAACGGCGCAGTGGTCAACGGCAGCAGGAACTTCCCGGCCTTGCCGTGATCAGCATCGTGGCCGTCGGCCGCGAATCCGTTGTACCGCAGTAACTCTCCGACCAGGTGACCGCTTGCGATGCCGAGCGAGCGTTCCAGCTCCTCCAGCGTGTCGGCGCGGTGGACCTTCGTCCCGCCCGAGGCGAGGTGGCCGTCGATCACGTCGGCGTTGTAGTTCTTGGTCCGGAAGGGCGGGTGATTGGGCCAGACCTGCTTGTACGCTCCGCGATATTCGGCGGCCAGTTCGGCGGGTGGCCGAAGGGCCGCCTCGTCGAACACGACGTAGCCCCGATCGCCATGTGCCCGCACCACCTGATCGAGCAGCCCGTACGGCGCCGTCTCGTCGATGATGCGTCGGCCGTGGACGTCGACGAGCACCGCCCACCCGGGGAGCAGCGCCTCGTTGAGTTTGGCGAGGCCGGGGTCGAGGGTCCGTAGCCCACGGTCGAACCCGGTGAGCTGCGCGCCGACCGCTTCGGCAAAGGCGAAGTGATCGCCCCGAGCCGAGTCGGCACCGATGTACCAGCTCCACCCTGGATACCAGGCGGACGGGAAGTACTTGGCGAGCAGCTCGGCGTTGGCCCCGAACCCCCCCGTCGCCACCACGATCGCCGACGCGGTGACGAGTTCCCCCTCGGCCTCGACGCCCACGGCGGTCCCGCTGGCGTCGATCACCAACCGTTCGACCCGGCGCCCCAGGGCAAAGTCCACGCCGCGGGCCCGCGCCGCGGACTGCAGTGCGTTGACCAGGGCCTGGCCCCCGCCGTCGACACAGTGCGACCTGGCGTTCCGCTCGTCGCCGCCGAAGATCAGCCGCTCGAAGAACGGCACCCCGTGGGAGGCCAGCCAGTCGATGGTTTCGCCGGTGCGCCGGGCCCAGCGTCGCACCGGGCCCGCGGTCACGTCCCATCCGTTGAGCGCGAGGTATTCGTGGATCAGGTCGGCCGGATCGTCATCGATGCCGGCGGCGCGCTGAATACCGCTGCCGCTGCCCATGATCACTCCGCCGGACAGCCGGCTCGAACCACCGACGACCGGCTCGGCCTCGATGATCAGTACCGAGGCGGCGCCGGATTCGGTTGCGGTGACTGCCGCGGACAGTCCGGCGGCGCCCGATCCGATCACGATGACGTCGAAATCAGCCACGTCTAGGTGTTCCTTCCCTGGTGGATGCGTGGTCCCCGACCGGGTGCTCCAACAGGTGCACGGTGTCGTTGAAGCACAGCACGGTTCGAGTTCCCTTGCGGCTGGCTTGAATGCGCGTCAGTGACAGCGCCGCGGGGAGCGGAATCGAGACGACGTCGACTTCCATGACTGAAGCCACCAGCGCCCGGATGGCTTCCGCACTCGCCACGGCGATGAGTTGTTTGCCAGGGTTGTCGTCGATCAACCGGTCGAGCTCGATTCTCTCGTCGAGCGTCCTGGGAACGGCGAGCACTCGCGCCAAGTCAGAGGTCACGGTGCCTTCAGTCGGTCCGCCGTGGACGCAGGACCACTCACCACCGATCAGCCGGGCTGCGAGCCGGTCCACGTGACGCGGGTCGCGAACGTCACCGGTGCCGTGACTGACGACCGCCAACTCCATCGCTCTCCTTCGGGCCGCCGACTGCGACATCGGCCGGACATCGGATTTAGTCTAGTAATGAACTATTTACTTGTCGAGGGCGGGCTGGGCCGATTCGTTGAGGCTGACCACGTGCCACGCCCTGCCGTCGTGGACATACCGGTTCAGTGCCGCGAACTGCGGGTCGAAGACATGCAACCGGTCGGGTATCCCCAACACCTGACACGTCCACGCGTTGATCACGCCGCCATGGCAGATCCCCAACACCCTGCCGTCGCGATGGCGTTCGATCATGGCTTGCATGCTGCGAAAGATGCGCTGATGAAAATCTGCGGCCGTCAGCCCCCAGGGCGTCAGGTCGCCTTCGAGGTAGTGGCGCCACACCGGGTTGGATGCCCCGTCGTAGTGGACGTAGTCGGCACCGTAGTCGAACTCGACGAGACCGCGCTCGAGCGTGATCGAGCGGCCGGACTCCCCCGCGACGATTCGAGCGGTCTGCAGTGCACGAAGGAGCGGCGAGCTGTAAACCACGTCATACCGGTCGGCGCGCACTACTCGCTTCGTAGCGTGCGCCTGCGCGCGGCCGCGATCACTGAGGCCGGGGTCGCGTGGATCGAGGGGCCTCCGCTCCGGCTCACCGTGCCTCACTAGGGTCAAGTACACCCGGTCACATCCTCGCTAGACGTGTGATCAGCCTCTCAGCTAGACTCGTTTAGTCTAGTGATGAATGATCTAACACTAGATCATTTGCGTCCTCTGAGCGGAGACTTGAAGAATCCATGGCCAACCAACTCGCCCTCCTGCAAGCAGCCCGACTCAAGGGGCGCCTGTCCCCCGAGCTGGCCGCCGCCTCGACCGGGATCGACGTGGACGCGGCGAGTTCGGCCCTGCACGAGCTTCGCGAAGCCGGCTACGTCAAGGGCGAACCGAGCGTACGACTCACGCCGGAGGGCCGCGAGCAGCTGGCGACGCTGGTCGCCGAGGAGCGCGCCCGACTCGACCGCGAGGCACTCGCCCCCCTGTACGAGGAGTTCGACCATCACAACACCGAACTCAAGCAACTCATCAGCGACTGGCAACTCAAGGATGGCAACCCCAACGACCACGGGGACACCGCCTACGACCAGGCAGTCATCGATCGACTGGCCGCGCTCGACGCCAAGTTCCAACAGCTGGTGGTCAGGATCGTCGAGGTCGCGCCCCGGCTAGGGAACTACCCCGTGCGGTTCGGCCAGGCCCTGGACCGAATCCGCTCTGGCGACACCAGCTACGTCGCACGACCGATTACCGACAGCTACCACACCGTTTGGTTCGAATTTCACGAGGAGCTGATCGGTCTGCTCGGGCTCAGCCGAGAAGAGGAAGCGGCCGCAGGCCGCGCCCTCTAAAGGAGCATGCGATGACGCTGATCTGGCTTGGAGCCACCCCCGAACTCGACGCCGCACTCGTCGGCGGCAAGGCCCGCAGCATCAACAAGATGCGGGCCATGGGCATGCCGGTGCCACCCGCCTTCGTTCTGTCGACCGAATTCTGTGCGCTCGTCAACGACGCCGATGGCAAGCTGCCCGACGAAGTGCTCAGCGGCCTGCGGGACGGGCTTCGCCAACTCGAGCTAGCCACCGACAAGCAGCTCGGAGGTCGCGATCACCCACTTCTGGTGTCGGTGCGATCCGGTGGCGCGCAAAGCATGCCAGGGATGATGGACACCGTCCTGAACTTGGGCATGAACGACACCGTGGAGGCCCGGCTCGCCGAGCTGACCGGCGACCCGACCTTCGCCGCGGATACCCACCGGCGTTTCACCGAGCAGTTCGAGCGGGTGGTGGGCACGAACGCCACCGGTGACCCGTGGAAGGACCTGGTGCTGGCCGCCGAGGCGGTCTTCGCCTCGTGGAACTCACCGCGGGCCAAGGCATATCGCAGCCATCATGGGATCAGCCACGATGGCGGCACGGCAGTCACCGTGCAGGCCATGGTGTTCGGCAACCTCGACGACGATTCTGGGACCGGCGTTCTGTTCACCCGCAATCCGCTTACCGGTGCCCCCGAGCCCTATGGCGAGTGGCTGCCCCGCGGACAGGGCGAGGACGTCGTGTCCGGTCGATTCGACGCGCAACACCTGGACACCTTGAGCGCCCAATTGCCAGAGGTTCACGATCAGTTGCTCGACATCGCCAAGACGCTCGAGCAGAACGGCCGGGACTGCCAGGACATCGAGTTCACCGTGGAAGCCGGTCGACTCTGGATGCTTCAGACCAGGGCGGCGAAACGCTCACCCCAGGCTGCCGTTCGCATCGCGGTACGACTCGTCGAAGAGGGCGTGATCGATCGCGCCGCAGCTGTTTCCATGGTTACCAGTGCCCAACTCAGCGCCGCGGTGGCTCCGCACGTCGACCCCGAAGTGCGACGCCGCGCAACCCTGCTCGCCTCCGGACTAGCCGCCTGTCCCGGAGTGGCCAGCGGCCGCGTGGTGGCGTCCTGCAATGAGGCGGTGGAGTTGGCCGACGAGGGAGTCGACGTGGTGCTCGCACGCCCGACCACGGATCCGGACGACGTGAGCGGCATGGTGGTGGCACAGGCGATCATCACCGAGATCGGCGGCTCGACCAGCCATGCCGCCGTGGTCAGCCGCGAGCTCGGCACCCCCTGCGTCGTGGGCTGCGGGAAGGGCACCTTGGCCACCCTGGTCGGGCGCACCGTTACCGTCGACGGAACCAACGGTGAGATCCTCGAGGGCGTACTGCCACTCGCCGACACTCACGGCCCGGAGTACGAAGCCGCCACCTTGCTCCGCGAATGGGCCGGCAGCCCAACCGTATCGGTGGCCCGATGACCTCGATGACACCGGTGGCCCGATGACCTTCGCTGCCGCCATCGCACGGGAGCGGCCGACGGAGCTCGCGCTTCGCGATAGGACGCAAGCCCTGACCTGGGCCGAGGCGGATACGCGGCTTCGGCGCACCGCGACGGCATTGCAGAAGCTCGAGTTGGGCGAGGCCAAGCGGGTTGCGGTGCTCGCCGCCAACTCTGCGGACACGCTGCTGGCGTACGTCGCCTGCACCCTGGCCGGGGTGTCGGCGGTGGCCACCAATTCCCATCTGACCGCCTCCGAGACGGCCTACATCCTGTCCGATTCGGGCGCGAAAGCGGTGCTCTGCGATGGCAATACCGTTGCTGTCGCCGCCCAGGCCGACCGACTGGCCGGAGTCGACGTCGTCGTCGCCTGGGGTGCCGTCGAACTCCCCCCTGGTGTCATCGCGTGGTCCCGATGGGGCCACGACGACTCCGAACCGGACACCGACGTCGCGCCCCAGCGCACCCTCGTGTACACCTCGGGCACCACGGGGCGGCCCAAGGGCGTGCAGCTGCCGCTCACGTCCTGGGCGGGCGGGACGGACATCCCCACCCACCTGGCCGAGCTCGCCAAGAACCGCATGACCACCCACGGCCGGCACCTAGTCGTCGGTCCGATGTATCACTCCGGCCCCCTGACCGGCACCCGGCTGTTCGCCGGTGGAGTGCCGGTCACCGTGCTCGGCAAGTTCGACGCCGAGCAACTGCTGCTGACGAT
>JAHFVB010000022.1:0-18185 GCA_023264755.1 Mycobacterium sp.
AGATGACGTGGACGCTTCGACCCGCGATGGCGTACCCGGCCGCGGCGATTGCGCCGGCGAGCGTCTTGCCCTCACCGGTCGCCATCTCCACGACGTCACCGGCCAACATCCGCAGTGCACCCAGGAGCTGGACGTCGAACGGTCGCAACGTGGTGGCACGTTCGGAAGCCTCGCGAGCGATGGCGAGGAACTGCGGGATGTCGGCCGACTCGGCCAGGTCACCCAGTTCGAGCAGGCTCGCGGCCTTGCGAAGCTGTTCGTCGTCGAGCTTGGCGGCCTTCTCGTCGAACTCCGCGGACGCGTCGACCTGCGCCATCGAATGGGCCTGATCTCTGTCGGTGCTGGCACCGAGCAGCTTCCAAAATCCGTTGCTGAACCGACCTTGCGTTCGGGTCTTCGATTTCCGGGCGGTCTTGGGTGCAGTCTTGGGCACGTGTTAACGGTACGCGGCGCCCTGAGACCGCCGGTCGGACAACCCTCAATGAACCGTCTCGGCCGCCTGACCGGGACATAATCACGGCGTGACCGAGACCCAGGCATTGATGGCCGGCGACGATCCCTCCGGTGATCCGCGGGCGAGTTCGCCGAGGGGCACACACCCGCGTGCTGCCTTCGGGTGAGCTGATGAACCCGGAGCTCTTTCGACCGTCCGTCGACTGGAACAACGAGCTCGCGAACTCGGCGCTCTGGTCGATCGAGGCCTTCGGCGGTGCCGTGATCCTTGCGCTGATCGTGCTGTTTCTCGTCGGCCGGTTCACACCGTGGGGGCGTCAGTTCTGGCGGATCACGGGCGACTACTTCGTGGGCCGGGACAGCCTGCCGGTATGGCTGACCGCTGCGGCGCTACTGATGTCGGTCGTGGTGTCCGTCCGGGTCAGCGTGCTGCTCAGCTACTACGCGAACGATCTGTTCTCGTCGCTGCAGGCCGCCTTCCAAGGCGGTGGTTCATCCAACGAGGCCCTCAAAGACATTGGCATCGCGGGCTTTTGGAAGTCCATGGCGATCTTCGCGGTGCTCGCCACGCTGTCCGCCGGCCGGTTCCTGCTCGATCTCTACTTGACGCAGCGGTTCGTGCTCCGATGGCGGGTGTGGTTGACCCGACGCTTCGTCGACGACTGGCTCGACGGGCAGGCCTACTTCCGCGGCCAGCTTGCCTCCAGGCCCGTCGACAACCCCGAACAACGCATTCAACAAGACGTCGACATCGTCACGGCGCTGACGGGCGTCCCGAACTCGCCTGCTCATGGCTCGGGTAACACGCTGGTGTTCGGCGCGGTCGAGGCCAGCCTGAGCGCCGCCTCGTTCGGCCTGATTCTCTGGAAACTGTCCGGACCGTTGACGCTGCTGGGCGTGACCATTCCCAAGGCTCTCTTCTGGATCGTGCTCGGCTACGTGCTGGCGGCCACGCTCATCGCCTTCTGGATCGGGCGACCGCTGATCCGGCTCAACTTCGTCAACGAGTTGCGCAATGCCAGCTTTCGCTACGCGATGACCCATGTGAAGGATTCCGCCAGCGCAGTCGGGCTCTATCGGGGCGAGGAGGTAGAGCGAAACCAGTTGCGGGACAAGATGTCCGGCATCGCGGCGAACTATCGCGGCTGGCTCAACCGCATGATGCTGTTCCTGGGCTGGAACGTCTCCGTCGGGCAGGCGATCAATCCGCTGCCCTTCGTCGTGCAGGCTCAGCGCCTGTTCACCCACCAAATCTCCTTCGGGGGCGTGATGCAGTCGGCCACCGCGTTCGCGGCGATCCACGACTCGTTGTCGTTCTTCCGCAACGCCTATGACTCGTTTGCCAGCTATCGCGCCGCGCTCGTTCGCCTCGACGGGTTGCTCGACGCCAACGTGGCCGCCAGGGCGCTGCCTCGGCTGACGGGCCGCGGGTCGGCCGACTTGGCGGTACGCCTCGAAGCCGTCGACGTGCGAACGCCCGACGGTCAGCCATTGGTGTTGAACCTCGACCTCGCCCTCGATCCCGGCGACACGCTGGTGGTCCGGGGTCCGTCGGGTTGCGGCAAGACCGTCCTGTTGGAGAGCATCGCCGGCCTGTGGCCATATGCCTCGGGCCGGGTCCAGCTCCCGATCGAGCGTCACCAGACGATGTTCCTGTCCCAGCTGCCCTACCTGCCACTCGGCGAGCTTCGGGCGGTCGCGTCGTATCCGTCCGCCCAGGGCAGCGTCACCGACGAGGACGTTCAGCGCGCGCTGCTGACGGCGGCCCTGCCGCATCTGATCATCCGCATTCGGGAGGTCCGGGACTGGGCGCAGGTGTTGTCGGTCGGCGAGCAACAGCGCCTCGCGTTCGCCAGGATTCTGCTCAACCGACCGAAGGCGGTGTTCCTCGACGAATCCACCTCGGCCATGGACGAGGGCCTGGAGTTGATGCTCTACCAGGCCATCCGGGCCGAGTTGCCCGATTCGATCATGGTCAGCGTCAGCCATCGGGACACCGTGGAGCAGCATCACGAGCGACGACTCCAACTGCTCGGTGGCGGTGGATGGCGGCTCGATCGTGTCGCCGCGACCACTTGAGCCTGCGCGAGCGAGTAGGGGTACCTTGCCGGAATGGAAATGTTCACCCCGACGCTCGACTGGAGCGGCGAGTGGCTGACGTCGCTGTGGTGGATCGCGCGGGCTTGGGCGATTTCTGCGGTTGCCGCGATGGTTATTCTGGTGCTCATCGCCCGCTTCACGCTGTGGGGGCGCCAGTTCTGGCGCGTCACCGGCGCGTACTTCAGCGGACGCGAGAGCATTCGGGTCTGGCTCTGGCTGGGCGTGTTGTTGCTGTCGGTGGTGATCGGCGTGCGCCTGTCGGTCCTCTTCAGTTACCAGAGCAACGACATGCTGACCAGCTTCCAGGTGATCTCCTCGGGAGTGGGCGGCAACGACGAGGCCATCAAGAACTCCGGCAAGCACGGCTTCTGGTTGTCGATCCTCGTCTTCAGCGTCATGGCCGTGATCTACGTCGCACGGGTCATGTTGGATCTCTTCCTGACGCAGCGCTTCATGCTGGCCTGGCGTGCCTGGCTGACCGATCGGCTCACCGGAGATTGGCTGGACGGCAAGGCCTATTACCGGGCGCGGTTCATCGACGACACGATCGACAACCCGGACCAACGTATTCAGTACGACATCGACATCTTCACCACGGGTGTCGGACCGACGCCGAACAATCCGAACAACACGACCGGCTCGACGCTGCTGTTCGGCGCGATCAACGCGGTCATCACCATGATTTCCTTCACGGCGATCCTCTGGAATCTGTCTGGTCCGTTGACGCTCTTCGGCATCACGCTGTCCAGGGCCATGTTCTGGATCGGGCTCGGTTACGTGGTGTTCGCGTCCATCATCGCGTTCTGGATCGGCAAGCCCATCATTTGGTTCGCGTTCGACAACGAGAAGTTCAACGCGGCCTTCCGTTACGCACTGGTGCGGCTGCGCGAGGCCTCGGAAGCCGTTGCCTTCTACCGCGGCGAGCTGGTCGAGCGCACGGGCCTGCGGCGCCGGTTCGCCTCCGTCGTCGACAACTACAAGCGCTACATCAACCGGATGATCGGCTTCTACGGCTGGAACCTCTCGTTGAGCCAGATCATCGTGCCGCTGCCCTATGTGCTGCAGTTCCCACGCTTCTTCGCAGGGCAAATCAAGCTCGGTGATATGACCCAGACCGCATCGGCCTTCGGGAGCATCCAGGATGGGCTGTCCTTCTTCCGCAACGCCTACGACCAGTTCGCGGGCTACCGCGCGGCGATCATTCGTTTGCACGGCTTGGTGGTGGCCAACGAGGAGGGCAGGGCACTGCACACGGTGACCACGTCGGCATGTGCCGACGGCACCGTTGAGCTCGATCAGGTAGAGGTCCGTACTCCCGACGGCCAGCAGCTCATCGATCCGCTCACTCTGCGTCTGGAAATCGGCGACTCGCTGGTCGTGACCGGCCAGTCGGGCAGCGGCAAGACCTCACTGCTGCGCAGTCTGGCGGAGCTGTGGCCGTTCACCTCCGGAACGCTGACCCGGCCCTGCGGACCCAACGAGACGCTGTTCCTGTCGCAGATGCCCTACGTGCCGCTCGGCGACCTGCGTGCCGTGGTGACCTACCCGAGCGAGGAGGGCACGCTCACCGACGCCGAACTCCGCGAGACGTTGGAACGGGTCGCACTTCCGCACCTCGCCGACCGGCTCGACGAAGTTCTCGACTGGGCCAAGGTGCTGTCCCCCGGCGAGCAGCAGCGCATTGCGTTCGCCCGTATCTTGCTGGCCAAGCCCAAGGCCGTGTTCCTCGACGAGTCGACGTCGGCGCTCGACGAAGGGCTCGAGCTGATGCTCTACCGGCTGGTCCGGACCGAGTTGCCGGACACCATCTTGGTCAGCGTCAGCCACCGCAAGACCGTCGAGATCATGCACACCAAGGAATTGCAGCTGCTCGGCGCGGGCCGGTGGCGACTCGGCAAAGTCGGCGAGGAACCCGTCGACGCCTAGCCGTTCTTCGCGGCGGCCGTTCCGGCCCGACGACCGAAGTAGGACCCCTCGCCGAGCTGCGTACCACTGGCGTAGCCCTTGCCGTCCTGGGCGATGTTCGACGCACAGGCCCCCGCGGCGTACAGGCCGGGTACGACGCTGCCGTCTGGTCTGAGCACCGCTCCATCGATGGACACCGTCAGTCCGCCCATGGTGAACCCCGAGTACATCGCGACGCCGAGGGAGAGATCGAACGCCGCCCACGGGCCCTCATCTTGAGCCGCAAGGTATTCCGGCTGCTTGTGAAAGTCCGGGTCCTCGCCATTGGCGGCGTACTCGTTGTAGCGGTCGAGTGTGGCGGCAAGCCGCCCCGCCGGGATTCCCAAGGCGGTCTCCATTTCTTCGACCGCCTCCCAACCGTCGATGAACTTGATCAACGGCATTTCCGGGCGCTGCATGTGCGCCTCGTCGACGATCAGATACGCCTGCTGGTCCGGCTGCTCCAAGACGAATGCGGACGTCCGCGAATGGTAGGAGTCCTCGGCGACGAAGCGCTGGCCCTGGTTGTTGACGATGACCCCGGTCAACAGGATTTCGGGCGGGTAGGCCGCCGCGGTGATGAACAGCCCGTCGAGGTTCTTGGCCTCGCCGCCCGCCGATACGCCCAGCGCGATGCCGAGTCCGTCGTCGTGCGGATTGCCCAGAATGTAGGGAGCGACCATTCCGTGGCGCTTGGTCTTGCGCTGGTGGCCCAGCGCCGGCGTGTGTTCGGCCACCATGGCCTCGTTCATGGCGAAGCCGCCGGCCGCGATGACGGTCGCCTTGGCCCGGATCGCACCGGTCTCGCCGAAGTTCTTCCAGCGCACGCCGACGACTGCACCATCGGTGTCGACGACCAGGTTGGTGACACCCGTCTCGTAGCGGAACTCGACTCCGAGTTCGGCGGCGCGTTTGACGAGCAGTTGGATCACCATGTCCGCACCGCCTAGCTCACCGGGTACCGGCACCGAGTGTCCCCGTGGCGCGGGTACCGCCTGCTCGCAGAACGGCCAGACCTTCTCGTTGCCGGTATACGACAGCCCCTCGGTGCCCGGCGGCACCACCACCTTGCCCTTCCAGTAACTGCGCTCGAACTGAAAGCCTAGCGCCTCAAGCCAATTGAAGTGTTCGACACTTTCGTCGCAATAGGCGCGAATCTTCTCGTGGTCGGGATCCTCTGTCACCGCCACCAGGTACTTGTACATTTCTTCGGGCGAGTCCGGGTGTCCGGTGGCCTGCTGAACCGCGGTACCGCCGCCCAGGTAGAAGTGACCGCCCGCCATGGACGAGGTGCCGCCGGCGGCGGCCGCCTTCTCGAGCACCAGCACGCGCGCGCCCGCGGCGGCGGCGCTGACCGCCGCGCAGCCGCCTGCCATGCCGAAACCGACGACGATGACGTCGAATTCGCCGTCCCATTCTTGGATGTCCGCGGCGTCGAGGGTATCCGGGATGTCGAGGCTCACTGCTGCTCCTGTTTGACGTAGTCGAAGAACTTTTGAATTTCCGTTGGTATGTATGCGAATTCGACGTATGGAACCCCGGCGTCGGGGGCCGACACGTAGGCGAAGCGCATGCCGCCGGGCATGGTGCCGCGCGTGAGGATGGGCATTCCGCGGCGCTCGGCCTCGGCGCAGTTCGCGTCGAAGGTCGCTTCGTCCGATGCTGCGGTGCAGACGTGGTGCAGTCCGGGGCCGACGCGTTCGAGGAACTCCGAGTAAACGCTGACACCGGACCCCGGTTCGATCACCTCGAGTTGGGTGTCCCCCGCATACGAGAGTGAGATGTGCGCCGTGAAGTCGGCGGGTTCGCCGCGGTGGAGGCAGGTGTCCGGACCGAAGTGAACCGACGGCATTCGGACCCACTTGCGGGCGCCCAGAAGTGCGCTCAGGGCAGCCTCGGTGTCGGCGAGGTTTCGCGTCACCCACGCGAGCTGGACAGGTGTCTGGGCAAGCATCGCCTAGAGGATATCCCCGCCGGAACCTCCTGGCTAGAACGTGTTCTAGTTGTTGGTCAGGCGGCGCGCTATCCCGTCAGGCCGGCCATCAGCAGCTGAAGTTGCAGCTCGAAGAGAGCATCCGGATCCGACAGCGTGTCGGCGCCGTACTGACCGAAGACCTCCAGGCTGATCGCCCCGACCAGCGTCGCCCACGAGAGGAAGCACTTCGCCACGGCCGCGTCGTTGCCACCGAAGGCGAACTCCGTGCGTATCGCGTCGAAGTCGGCCGCCATCGAGGTGCTGATCTCGAGCCCGCCGGTAGGCACGTCGCCCGCGGCGAGACCTGCGGCGATGACGTCGAACAGCGCGCCCACGACTCGCGTGCCGGGCCCGATCGTCAGTTCCGCCGGTGCGTGATAGCCGGGCACCGGGCTGCCGTAGAGCAGCGCCCAGCTTGCGGGTTCACCAATTGCCCACCGACGTACCGAGCGCGCCATGGCCATCAGTTGAGTTCGCCAAGCCTCTCCGGCGTGGGCCGCTCGCGCCTCGTCGACGGCATCGGCCAGTTCGGAGTAGGCATCGACGAGCAACAACGTCAGTAGCTCGTCGCGGCTGGCGACGTAGCGGTACACCGCCGAGGACACCATGCCCAGTTCGCGGGCAATGGCGCGAACCGACAGCGCCGCGGCGCCCGTGGTGGCGAGCTGACGCCGGCCGAGCTCGACGATCTGTCGTTCGATCCGATCGCGTGACTCCTGGCGCTTGCCCATGCCTCGAGTGTCGCACAAACGAGATCACTGCTCTTGATTTCGGCGCGGATCCGTGGCACGCTCGCCATTAGAGAGCGATGCTCTCGAATAGCGAATAGGAGCAGCTCATGACCATTCGATACGACAAGCCCCACCTGGCCACGCGAGCCGGCAACGAGTTCTTCCGTTGGCTCGCCGAAGCCGGCATCGCAGTGGCGGGGTCTCGGGCGATTCGCGTACGGGGCAGGAAGACCGGGAAGCGACGCGGCGTGGTCGTCAACCTGCTGTCGTTCGACGGACGTCGCTACCTGGTCTCGCCGCGGGGCAACACCCAGTGGGCCCGAAATGCCAGGGCGGCTGGCGTCATCGAAATCGGACCCCGGTGGCGTAGCCGCGACGTGCGCGTCGTCGAGCTGGTCGACGAGGCGAAACCGGAAGTACTGCAGCGCTATCTAGGACGCTGGTTCTGGGAGGTCAAGGGCCACGTCGGCGGGCTCACGCCGGCCTCGACCGACCAGGAGCTGCGCGCCGCCGCGTCGGCGATACCGGTGTTCGAGTTGCGCGAGCTCGACTAACTCGGCGCCAGCGGCGTGCCGGAGGTGTTGTCCACGGTCCCGGACACCGGCCGGATCACGTCCTCGCGGATCTGTTGCCCGGTGGACTGCCATGACACCGCCGCCGGGAACTGCCCCCAGGTGCTGTTGAACAGTCCGATGAGAACCGCACGCCCATCCTCGGTGAGGGCGTATACCGGCCCGCCAGAATCGCCCCGTTGACTGACCACCCCGTTCGCCATCGTGAACCAACCGTTGTTGACGGCGTCGACGGTGCCGCAACTCTCGCCCGTCGCCACCCCGAAGTGGCAGACCCGTTGGCCGGCCAGCGGCACGACCGTCGGGTCGTAGGCCAGCAATCGTCCGCTCGGCATGACGTTGTTGACCGGGACGTCGGGCAACAGCGCGATGGCTTCCCAGTCCGTCATTGCGTGATCGGTGGCGATGGTGGCGCCATTGGGGGTGTTATCACGAAACGTCGTCTGATATCCGAGCAGATTTCCGTCTTTGTCAGTCACCTGCCCACTGCCGTGACAATGGCCCGCGCTGTATGCCGTCCGCGTCTCGACGTCGATGAACCCGAGCGTGCAGAGCGTACTGTCCTGCCGAATCTCCATTCCCGGATATACCGTGACACCGGGGCTGGCCTGCGCATATGTCGGCACCAAGCTCGATGACAGAAGCGCGGCGGACATCAGCGCGAAAATGCGCAAACGTGGTGGAAACCAACTCGAATTCATTTTTCCGCCCCCACTCCATCGATGTGGATAGGGGAATCAGCCTACATACAAGCAAAGAAGGCCGCGACCAAACAGCCACGGCCTTCTTTATGAAGATGTTATGGGATTGTCACCACCTGGCCCGGATGAATCAGGTCGGGGTTCGCGATGCCGCTGGCCTGGGCAATCTCCGGGTATCTGTTGCCGTCGCCGTAAAACCGTTCGGCAATGGCCCACAGGGTGTCGCCGGACACCACCGTGTAGGTCCGCGGGGCTGGCGGCGGAGGCGGGGCCGGAGCAGGCTCCTCGACAGGGGCGGGCGCTTCGGCCGGAGCAGGCTCCTCGACCGGGGCCGGTTCCTCGACTGCAACGGGCGCCACCTCTGCCTCGGCGGGCGCCGACGGAACCTCGTCGGTGTGCGTGCCCGACGACCATGCAGGTCCGTCGGACGCGTACAGCACCAGATTTCGGTCGTCCTGAAGAGTTAGTCGGACGTCTTTGGCACCCTTGGTCTGACTGGCCCACACGGCCTTGTCGGAGGTGTAGAGCACGAAGTTGCCGTCGGCTTGAACCTCCGCGCGCTCGACCCCTTGACCATTGGTGCCGGTCGACCACACCGAGGCGTCACCGGCGTACAACACCAAATTGCCGTCGTCTTGCAAGGTCACCCGGTACGCCCCATTTTGGGACGTCAAGGACTCGCCTACCCCTAGCTTTTCACCATGCTGAAGTGTGTCTGCCACGATTGCCACCGTTCCTCTCCTCGTCGAGGTGACCGATCGTAGTGAAGGGCGTTGCTCCTGTACGCAATTCGGCTAAGCGAGAATGAAACAGTCGGCGAACAGTCCGCGCCGCTTCGCGACGGTTAGGAGTCGAAACCGAGCCCGAGCGCGTCGAGCCCGCGCAGCAGGGCGTTGCGCCTACCCATCGCGTGATCGGCCCGATCGAGCGACCAGCGCGTCGCCTGAATCCCGATACTGGCCAACGGTTCCGGCGGGAACGGAAGCGGCCGCTTGCGCACCATCTCGAGCTCGGTGCGTGCGGTCGGCACCCCACCCAACAGATCGAGGCATACGTCGGCGGCAAAGCGGGCCGCGCCGACGCCCAGCCCGGTGAACCCGTTGACGTAGGCCACCTTGCCGGCTCTAGCCAGGCCCCAATGCGCGCAAAACCGAGTGTTGGTGTCGATTGGACCGGCCCACCGATGACTGAAGCGGACGTCGTCGAGTTGCGGGAAGGTGATGAAGAAGTGCGCGGCGAGCCGGCGATAGGTCTCGGGCCGATCCTCATAGGCCGCGTCGACGCGCCCTCCAAAGCGATAGATGGCGTCGTACCCGCCCCAGACTATGCGGTTGTCCCTGGTCAGCCGGTAGTAGTGAAACTGGTTGGCGCTGTCGCCGACTCCCTGGCGATTGCGCCAACCGATGCGGTCGAGTTGGGCCTCGGTCAGCGGTTCCGTGGACAACACGTAGTCATACACCGGCACGGTGTGCAACCGGTTGCGCCGCAGCAGCGGGGTGAACACGTTCGTGGCGAGCACGGCCTGGCGGGCGGTGACGACGGCTCCGCCCGCCTCCACGGTCAACGCCGCCCCTCCCGAGTCCAGGGACGTCGCGTTGGTGTGTTCGTAGATGGCCACGCCGAGCTGCGTACACGCCCGCGCCAGCTCGGTCGCCAGTTTGGCGGGGTGGACGATGGCGCAGGTGTCGGGGTCGAACAACCCGGCCAGGTAGGTCGGTGAGTTGACTTCGCGGCGGACCTGTTCGCGGTCGAGGAAGCGGCCCTCCCCCGCCGCGGCAGCCGCCTCCAGCCAGCCGACCTGATGAGGCTCGGTCGCCACCGACAACATGCCCACGCGCTGCCACTCCACGTCGAGACCGAGCCGGTGCAGCTCGTCCTGCATGCCGTCGAGGTTCTCCCGGCCCATCGCGGTGAGTTGATCGATCTCGTTGGGCCAGCGCGACTTTCCGTTCTCGTGCCCGTGAGTCAAGCTGGCGTCGACGAATCCACCGTTGCGCCCCGAGGCCGCCCAGCCGATGCGGTTGGCCTCGATGAGCACGATGCGCTGTTGCGGATTGCGCTGTGCGGCATGGAGTGCCGTCCACAGGCCGGTGTAGCCGCCACCGACGACCAGCAGATCGCACCGAGTATCTGCGGACAGCCGCGGATACCGAGGGCGGTCGATGTCGAGCCACATCGATTCGAACCGGCTTGCGGCCAGCGCACCTTCGACGAGTCCGCCAGCTACCTTGGCGTCGAACACCGTTTCCACAGCACGGACCTTACCGGCTGGTCGACTGGTTCAGCCCGGCGCTCGGCCACCGAACCGCGGTGACGGGTCCGGCGATGTCGGGTTGCCCGGTGTCCCGGGGGCGCCATCCAGGCGGGCCGAGGACGAAGCCCAGCCGGTCGCGCCAGCGCTGCGCGGCGCGGACGTCGCGGGCCATCGCGGCGTACTCGTGCGTCTGGAGAGTCCAGACGCGGTAGGTGTCCACTTGTTTGGTGAGCCCGTAGTGCGGCCGCGACGTCTCGCGGGCGAAGCTGCCGAACAGCCTGTCCCACAGGATGAGGATGCCTCCGTAGTTCTTGTCGAGGTACGGCTGATCCATGCCGTGGTGCACGCGGTGGTGCGACGGCGTGTTGAGCACGAATTCGATTGGCCGCCACAGCTTGCCGATGCGTTCGGTGTGGATCCAGAACTGGTAGACCAGATTGATCGAGAAGCTCGCGAACACCATCCACGGGGGCACCCCGAGCATTGGCAACAGGGCACGCAGCAAGACGTCACCGCTGATGTTCCACTTCTGCCGCAGAGCCGTCGCCAAGTTGAAGTACTGGCTGGAGTGATGGGCTTGGTGAGTGGCCCAGAACAACCGCACCCGGTGCGCCATTCGGTGATACCAGTAATAGAGCAGGTCCACGCCGAGGATGGCGATCACCCAGGTGTACCAGGCAGTGGCGGGCAGATGCCACGGCGCGACGTAGACGTAGAGCGCCGCATAGCCGAACAGTGCGATGCCGTTGAGTACTCCACTCGTCCCGATCGAGACCAAGCCCATCCGAATGCTCGCCCATGCGTCGGCCTTCAGGTAGGCCCCGGCCGGGGCGCGCTCGGCGTCCAGGTGCGCGAGCCGGCCGGCCATCGACCACTCGATGACCAGCAGGAGCAGGAAGAAGGGGACGGCGAACATCACTGGATCGTGCATCAACGGAGGCAGTACTTCGGAGTACAGCCGCTGGAGCCAAGACAACTCGATTACCTCCTGCGCGGAGCTTAGCGGCCGACCGGTCAGCTGAAGCTCAAAACGTCGTCACCCCAGGCGCGCAGCAGGTGCCCATCGAGGTCGGTGACCACGGCGTCGGACTTGTCGATCACCAGGGCCGCGCGGTCGGTGCTGCGGTAGGGCCGCCATTCCGGTTCTCCGGCGAGCCCCCGTGGTTCGCCGTGCGCGGCGAAGTTGAGCCACCGCGTCCGCATCCGCTTCGAGACGGCGGCGCCCACTCTCAAGCCGCCGAGTTTGAACGTCGGGTCCCTGGGCCCGGCCACCAGGTTGCCCCAGACGTAGGGCAGTTCCGTGGCGTGGGCGCCGCCGAGCCGCAGTAGCCGCAGCATCGGGGTGGCCCAGTCGAAGCGGTATACATACGCCGGTGCGGCGGCGGCGTGACCTTCGGCGAACCACAGCGACGGCATGCGGAAGCCCAGGTCGCGTGCGACGGCCAGGCCGGGCGCCTTGCCGCGGCCGCGGTACGTGGCCCCCAACTCGTCCTCGGTGGGCAGCTGAAGCTCGGGTTGCTCGGCCGAGATCTGGTCGAACATCGCCCTGATCGCTTCGGGGGTGATGGGCATCAACGGCGACTTCATGAAGCGAAAGAGGGCGGCTTCGTGCTCGTTGGTGCCGATGATCAGCGGCACCGGGTGCGTGCGCCCCTCGCGGGCGAGCTTGACCGGGTTGTCCGGTACGACGTCTCCGTCGACGATCGGGGCGAACGCCAGCGTTCCCGGGGTGCGTAGAGGAACCTCGTCGAACAACGTCTTGGCCGCGGCCAGCAGTTCGGCGGTCGGCGCTTCCACCAGTCGGTCCACCTCGTCGGTGGCCACGCCAAGCAGCTGCAGGTAGCGCTCCGCCACCCCGCGCGACCTGGCCGAATCGTAAACCGACGTGGCCGGCGAGCTCTGTGCGATCGCGGCGGAGAACAGGCCCGCCGCCGCCGGGCTGGCGAGCAGGGTGGTGACCACGCCGCCGCCGGCGGACTCCCCGAACAGCGTGACCCGGTCGGGTGAGCCGCCGAAGCCGGCAATGTTGTCACGCACCCAGTGCAGCGCGAACAACACGTCACGCAATCCGACGTTGCTGTCGAACGTCGTCGACGGGGTGGTGAACCCGGAGAGGTCCAAGAAGCCGAACGCACCGAGCCGGTAGCTGATGGTCACGATGACGGCGTCACCATCGCGGGCCAGGGTCCGGCCGTCGTACAGCGGCTGGGCTGCCGAGCCCAGCACGTAGGCCCCGCCGTGCACCCACACCATCACCGGTTTGTCGTCCCCGGGCTCGGTATCCGAGGAGCACCAGACGTTCAGCCGCAGGCTGTCCTCACCCTGGGGGGCACCGAGGTCGATGGGAATGCGCGGGTCGGTGGGCTGAGGACACACCGGGCCGACTACGGACGCGTCGGCTGGCTCGGTCCACTGCTGCGGCGGCTCCGGCCGCCGCCACCGGAGTTCGCCGACCGGTGGCGCGGCGAACCGAATTCCCTTCCAGGATTTCACCGCCCCGTCGTCGATGCCGCGGACGGGGCCGTGGCGGGTGTCGACGACCGGCCGCAGAACCAAGCTGGGGTCCGAGGTCTGGGAGGTCATTGCGGCCCCCCACCCCTGGACCCGCGCCGCGACTCGACGAGCGTTCGGCCGGGGTCCGTCATGTAGTGCTCCCTTGAGACATCGAGATGTAGCGCCCCCCGATTCAACGAATGACTGTTCGTTCCAGGCTACTCGCGGGTAGGAATACGGCCCTGATCAGTGAAGACGACGGCGCTCGAGCGTCCTCGACTAGGTTGAGGCGGTGCGCACCTGGGTCCTGCTGGGCACGGCCATCGTCACCGAGGTCGCCGCGACGCTGTCGTTACGCGCCTCCCAGGACCACGCCGGCTGGCTGGTGGTGGTCGCATTCGGTTACGCCGCCGCGTTCGTCCTGCTCGCGCTGGTGCTACGGGCCGGCGTCGCGGTCGGCGTCGCCTACGGAATCTGGGGCGCCTGCGGCACGGCGCTCACCACCGTGTTGGCCGCGGTCATCTTCCGCGATGCGTTGACCTGGCCCATCGCCGGCGGTCTGGCACTCATCATCGCCGGGGTGCTGTTCGTCGAGCTCGGAGCTCAACCGCCGGCAGCGGAGTCCACCTCGTGAGGTGGCTGGCGCTCGCGGGGGCGATCTGCGTCGAGGTCTTCGCGACGTTGGGCTTGCGGGCCTCCGACGGGTTCCGGAACAAGGCCTGGATCGCACCCGTCATCGTGGCCTACCTGGCCTCGTTCTACCTACTGTGGCTCACCTTGCGGCTGGGCCTGCCCATCGGCATCGCCTACGGCGTGTGGACGGCGTGCGGTGTCGCCCTCGTCGCGGTGATCGCCCGCTATGTGTTCCGCGATCCGCTGACGCTCAAGATGATGATCGGCATCGCGCTGATCGCAGCGGGGGTGCTCACGATCGAACTGGGCGGCGTCGGCCACTGAGCACGCCAGCGGCCGCGATGATGGCCAGCCCGGCGAGCGGGACCAGCAGCAGGCCCACCCGCAGGCTCGTCGCGTCGGCGATCATGCCGACGATGGGCGGTGCACCGACGGAGCCCAGCCGCATCAGCCAGGCCACCACCGCGACGCCGCTGCTATGGCGCAGTCCGGGCAGCTGATCGGCCCCATGGAAGGCCGCGGGCACCACCGTCGCCACGCCGAGTCCGGCGGCGGCGAAGCCGACGATCGTCCCTGGCACCGAGGGAAGGGCCAGCGCTACACCCATGCCGACGGCGGTGAGCAGTCCACCGCCGCGCGCCACCGCGCGCTCACCGAAGCGGTCGACCATCCGGTCCCCCACCAGCCGGCCCACGAACTGAAAGCTCAGCAACGCGATGAACCCGAGTGCCGCAGTGCCGCCCGCAGCACCCAGGTAGTTGCCCAAATACAGTGTCGACCAAGATGTTCCGGCGTCTTCGACGACGGCACCCGCAATCGCGATGACGACCAGTAGCACCAGCGCGGCGTACGCCCGCCGGCCTGGCCGGACCGAATCCGCCGGCCCGGCCGTCGGCGCGTCGTCCACGTCCGGGCCGGGTAGCAGGAACGGCCGGGCGATCAAGGCCACCCCGATGAAGACCACCGCAGAAATGCCGAGATGCGCCTCGCGCGGGAGGTCCAACGCGATGGCCGCAGCCCCCATCGCACCGCCCAACACGGCACCCGCCGACCAGACTGCGTGCAGCGAGTTGAAGATGGACCGCCCGTAGCACCGCTGCACCCGCAACCCGTGGGCGTTCTGGGCGACGTCGGTGACGGCGTCGCATGCCCCTCCGAGGAAGAGCGCCACCGCAAGCAGCAGCGGCGAGGTCGAGAAGGCCGCCACGAATACGGCCGTCGCGATGCCGATCGTGCCCGCCACGGCCATCCGAGCCGAGCTGAAGCTGCGGATGATGGCCCCCGCAGCCAGGCCGGCGACCAGGGCTCCAGTCGGGAACGCGGCCACGATGACGCCGTAACTGGTGTTGGACAGCGCCAAGTCCGCCTTGAGCCCGGGAAGGCGCGGGACCAGGTTGGCGAAGATGGCCCCGTTGGTCAGAAAGAGCGCAGCCACCGCCACTCGGGCCCGACGGTTGCGCTTGGCCGGTCCCTCTGCCCGCGCCTCGAGTCGTCCAGACGCCATGGATCGCGACGATACTTGTCCCGCGCCCCCAACCGCGGAGCACCCAGACTGGGCGCACGGGGGCCGGTACCGGCAAGATTGGCGTCATGACGGAATTGGCGGCCTCGCTGGTCGAACTGGCCGGCCGGTACGGCGTCGCCACCGGTTACGACGATTGGGCCGGTAACCACCGGGTGGTCGCGGAGTCGACGTTGGTGGCGGTGCTGGGTGCGCTCGGCGTGCCCGCCGCCACCGAAGAGCAGCGCCTGGCGGGCCTGGTGGCCCACGACCGGGACTACTGGCTGCGTCATCTGCCGCCGGCGATCGTCGTTCGGGCGGGTCGGACCGCAACGTTCTGGGTGCACGTCACCGATGGGGACCCGGTCGGGGTGTGGCTGCGACTGGAGGACGGGTCGGTTCGCACCGGGCTACGTCAGGTGGAGAACAACCGGCCCGCCGCCGAACTGGATGGCCGTCGGGTGGGCGAGGCAAGCTTCGAGCTGCCTGCCGACCTGCCACTGGGCTACCACGAACTTCACGCCCAGGCCGGCGCCGTCGACGCCAGCACCACGCTGATCGTGACGCCCGCCGCGCTGACCCTGCCCAGCGCGCTCGGTAGCGGCCGGACGTGGGGACTGGCCACCCAGCTGTACAGCGTGCGGTCCGAAAGATCTTGGGGCATTGGTGATCTGACGGACCTGACCGATCTGGCCGTGTGGTCAGCGGCGCGCCACGGGGCCGGCTTCATCCTGGTCAATCCCCTGCATGCGGCCGCCCCGACGGCGCCGATGGAACCGTCGCCGTATCTGCCGACCTCGAGACGATTCGTCAACCCTGTTTACCTGAGGGTCGAGGCCATCCCGGAGTTCGCCTACGTGCGCCACCGCAGTCAGTTGCGCAAGGCCCGGGCCGCTGCCCAGGCGCGTGCGGACAAGTCGGAGCTGATCGATCGCGACGCGGCCTGGAAACTCAAGCGGGCCGCCTTGAAGAGCGTCTACCGGGTGAAGCGTTCGCCGGGCCGCAACCTCGCCTATGAGGCCTACCGGGCGCACGAAGGCCGGAGCCTCGACGACTTCGCGACGTGGTGTGCGCTGGCCGAGCGGCACGGCAACGACTGGCATCACTGGCCCGAAGAACTGCGCCACCCCGGCAGCCAGGCGGTGGCCGACTTCGCCGCCGCGCACGACGCCGACGTCGACTTCCACCGCTGGATGCAGTGGCAGCTGGACGATCAGCTGACTCAGGCCCAATCCACCGCACTGCACTCCGGCATGGCACTCGGGGTGATGCACGACATCGCCGTCGGAGTGGATCCCAACGGTGCCGACGCGTGGGCGCTGCAGGACGTGCTCGCACTGGGCGTGGCCGTCGGAGCCCCGCCCGACGAGTTCAATCAGCTGGGTCAGGACTGGTCGCAACCGCCGTGGCGGCCCGACCGGCTGGTCGAACTCGGCTTCGCACCGTTCCGGGCCCAGGTGAACGCGGTGCTCAGACACGCGGGCGGAGTACGCATCGACCACATCATCGGGCTCTTCCGACTCTGGTGGATTCCGCAGGGCGCCAAGCCCGTCGACGGTACCTACGTCCGCTACGACCACGAGGCGATGATCGGCATCGTCGCCTTGGAGGCCCATCGCGCAGGTGCGGTCGTGGTCGGCGAGGATCTGGGCACCGTCGAACCGTGGGTCCGCGACTACCTGCGGGAACGGGGCCTGTTGGGCACCTCGATCCTGTGGTTCGAACAGGACCAATGGCGTAACGGCGAGCCACTGCAGGCGCAGTGGTGGCGGGAGTACTGCCTTTCGTCGGTGACGACGCACGACTTGCCGCCCACCGCCGGTTATCTCGCGGGGGAACACGTGCGGCTCCGGCAGGAACTCGGACTCCTGACCCGACCGGCCGACGAGGAACTGGCCGCCGACCTCGCCGAGCAGGCCGGGTGGCTGGCCGAACTGCGCCGGGTGGGACTGTTGCCTCCGGAGGCCGACGGCGATGCCGCGGTCGATGACGTCGTGCGGGCCCTCTACGCATATCTCGGGCGGACGCCGTCGCGGTTGCTCGCGCTGGCGCTGCCCGATGCCGTCGGCGACGTCCGTACCCAGAATCAGCCAGGCACCACCGATGAATACCCGAACTGGAGGGTTCCGTTGGCCGATCCCGAAGGCCGGCGAATGCAGCTCGAGGACGTATTCGTCGATCCGCGGGCGGAGGCGCTCGCCGAGGTGATGCGGCGCGCGGTAACGGCGACGCCAGAGTGACCGAAGTTCACCCAAGGGACTCATCTGCGATATGTTCGCAACGCACAGCGACGCTCGGAGGGCACGTGAAGAAGCTCGTACTACTGGGGGCAGGCACCATCGCGGTCGCCTCGGCCGTTCTGCTGCAACCGTCCGTGGCCGGCGCGGATCCCGCGAGTGTCGCTTCCCTCAACGTGGTCGGCGAGCCGTATGCGAAGGCGGTGGCGATCCTGAAGAGCCAGGGCGTCAAGTCGACGTTCGGCGGCTCGTTCGGCAGCGATTTGCCTCAAACGCAGTGCATCGTCGACAAACAGAAGGTCGTCTCCGCGGCCAAGATGGTGCTGATGCTGAACTGCACCGCGGCAGCCGCGCAGGAGGCTGCGGGCAATACACCGGCGGCCACCACGACCACGGCTGCGCCCGGCGCCCCTGCGGCGGGCACTGCGGGCCAGGGCACCTACGGCGGCCCCATCGGCGTGCCGGTCCCCGTTGGATAACGGCCGCACCCGGTACCAGCGTTCCCACCTAACGTCGTAGACTTCCTCCCGACACTTCGCCAGGAGGGGGTTCGCCGTGCTGCGACCACGTCGCTTCGACACCGAGATCGAT
>JAHFVB010000022.1:18195-18843 GCA_023264755.1 Mycobacterium sp.
CACCCCGCTGCAGTGGATTCCGCACCATCCCGTCGCCTCGCACGTCGTCAGCCTGCTCAACGTGGTGCTCCCTGCGGCGGAGCGCTGGTTCGTCACGACCTACGACGAAGCCCTCCCGCTGGTGAGGGATCCCAAGTTGGCCGAGGACATCCGCGGATTCATCGGACAGGAGGCGATGCACGCCGCCACCCACGATCAGGTGCTGAGCGACTACTTGAGCTCCAACGGCGTCGACATCACACCCGTCCTCGACCAGATCGAGTACGTCTTCGCTCAGGTGCTCGCCCCGAGCACGTCCGCCGATCCCAAGCGGCGCATGAACCACCTGTGCGACCGGTTGTGGTTGATCGCGGCGATCGAGCACTACACCGCCGTGCTCGGCGACTTCTCGCTGAACTGCGCCTGGGACGACCATCAGGCCGACCCCACGATGGTCGACCTGTTCCGTTGGCACGGCAGCGAAGAAGTCGAGCACCGCATGGTGGCGCACGACGTCGCCACGTACTTTCGCGACAGTTACTTCGATCGCATCCGGGCGATGACGATGGCCGTCGGACTGATCTACGTGTTCTTCCAACGCGGCGGGTGGTACCTGGTCAAGTCCGATCCGCAGCTGGACATCGGGTGTTGGAAGATGCAGCGCCTGCG
>JAHFVB010000295.1 GCA_023264755.1 Mycobacterium sp.
ACAAATCGCCGACCGCATGTTCCTCGCCGAAAAAACCGTCAAGAACTACGTCTCCCGACTCCTCGCCAAACTCGGCATGCAACGCCGCACCCAAGCCGCCGTCTACGCCACCAAACTCGACGAGCCACCCCGCCCGCGGTACCCGAATGCTCCCGAATGAACGAAAGCGCGGCAGACGCGCATGCAGGTGTGAGAATGACACGGTGAACGCGAGCAGGGAGGGGTCGCACGACAAACCACTGAGGGACCTCTCGGAACTGCGCCTGCGCGAGCTGCTCAGCGAGGTTCAGCAACGCGTCGAGCAGATCATCGAAGAGCGCGACCGCGTCGACGGGCTCATCGAGGCGATGCTGGCGGTGACGGCCGGCCTGGAACTGGACACCACCTTGCGGACCATCGTCCACACCGCCATCGAGTTGATCGACGCCCGGTACGGTGCGCTCGGAGTCCGTGGTCACGACCACGAGTTGGTCGAGTTCATCTACGAGGGCATCGACGAGGCCACCCGAAAGCAGATCGGACACCTCCCCCAGGGCCGCGGCGTACTGGGGGTGCTCATCGAGGAGCCCACTCCGATCCGAGTTCGCAACATTCACGACCACCCGGCCTCGGTGGGCTTCCCGCCCAACCATCCTCCGATGAAGACCTTCCTCGGGGTACCGGTACGCATCCGCGACGAGGTATACGGAAACCTCTACCTGACCGACAAAGCCGGCGGAAAACCCTTCAGCGACGACGACGAAGTGCTCGCGCAGGCGCTGGCCGCGGCTGCCGGCATCGCCATCGACAATGCCCGGCTCTACGACCAGGTCCGAGCTCGGCAGGCCTGGGTGCAGGCCACCCGCGACATCGCCACCAATCTGTTGTCGGGTGGTGAACCCGCCCAGGCGTTTCGCCTGATCGCCGACCGGGCCCACAAACTGATCGAGTCGGACGTGACCTTGGTCGCGGTGTCCCCCGACGCCGAAACACCGACGGCCGAAGTCGACGAACTGATCATCGTCGAGACCGCAGGCGACACCGCCCCCGCCGCTGGCCTCGAGGCGATTTCGTTGCAGGGCAATGCCATTGGTGAGGCATTTCGGAGCCGCCAGCCCTACCGCGCTGAGCGCACCGACCAGCTCAGAGGCCTACTCCCAGATGCGGGCCCGGTGTTGGTGCTTCCGCTGCGCACCACCGATACGGTCGCCGGGGTGGTGATCACCGCCCGCAAGCGGAGCGCGCGGCCCTTCACCGACGACCAGTTGGACGCCATGGCCACCTTCACCGACCAAGCGGCCCTGGCCTGGCAACTGGCGACGACACAACAGCAGAAGCGCGAACTCGACATTCTGTCCGACCGCGACCGGATCGCCAGGGACCTCCACGATCACGTCATTCAACGGCTGTTCGCCATCGGGCTCGGCATGCAGGGCACCATCGCTCGCATCCGCGCCCCCGAGCTTCAGCACCGACTCTCCGAGTCCGTCGACGACCTGCAGGGCGTCATCCAAGAGATCCGCACCGCGATCTTCGACCTGCACGGCACCGGGGCCGGCCCCACTCGGCTGCGGCAACGGCTCGACGAGGCCATCGCCCAATTCGCCGGCGCAGGGGTGCGCACCAAATCGCAATTCAGTGGCCCACTTTCGGTGATCGAACCGGGGCTCGCCGATCACACCGAGGCCGTCGTTCGCGAAGCCGTCAGCAACGCGATCCGCCACGGCGCCGCCACCGAAGTCACCGTTCTGGTCAAAGTGGACGACGACCTGAGCATCGAAGTGCTCGACAACGGGTGCGGCATCGCCGACGACATCACGCCCAGTGGATTGGCCAACCTCCGCCACCGCGCAGAGGAATGCGGCGGCACCTTCGACGTCGGAGCGGCGGCCGGCGGCGGCACCGCGCTGCACTGGTCGGCGCCGCTGCCGTGAGCGCGCCGGTCAGGCCGGCTTGGCCACGATGACCGGCATGCGAGCGGCCTGCACCACCGCCGAACTCACCGAGCCCAGCAGCATCCCCGCGAAACCGCCCCGACCGTGGCTGCCGACGACAGTCAGCTGGGCCAATTCCGATGCCGCGACCAGCTTCTCGGCGGGTTTGCCGTAGACCAACTGGCAGTCCACCGTCACGTCGGGATAGCGCTCCCGCCACCCAGCCAGCCGCTCCGCCAACGCCTCCTTGCCCACCTCGAGCCGCTCCCCCAGGTCTGCCCCGGCCCGGCCGGGTAGGAGGTCCTGAGCCCAGGAGTGCATGGCCACCAACGCCACTCCGCGCCGGGAGGCCTCGTCGAAGGCGATGGCGGTGGCCAATTCGGAGGCCGGGGAACCGTCGATGCCGACCAGGACCGGCGCTTGGGCCGGATGGGGCATCAACGGGTCCTCGTCGTGGATCACCGCGACGGGGCAGTGTGCATGTTGGACCAGACCGAAGCTCACCGAGCCCAGCAGCCGACGTTTCAGCGAGCCCAGGCCCCGGGCTCCCACGACCAACATCGTCGCGTCCTTGGACACGTCCACCAGGGTCGGGATGGGCAAACCCGGATGCGTGGCCTCGTCGACCGCAATCGGATCGAAGTCCAGGATGGCCCGTTCGGCCACTCTTCGGGCCTCTGCGAGCAGCTTGCGGTCGTGTTCGTCGCGCCAGTCGCGATAGCTCTGCACCACGGATTCGGGATGCGGGCCGAGCTGGGGCTCCGGCGCTACGTGAACCAGGGTCAGCGGCACGTGGCGGCGGGCCGCATCGCGTGCTGCCCAATCGGTGGCGACCAGACTCGCCGGTGAACCGTCGACGGCCACGATGACTCGCTGATGGGCGGCCGCAGAGCACATTTAGATCTCCTGACTTCGGTGGTTCGGGTCAGCGGGGTCACACCGCTGCGGCCGCGAGCTCGGCTTCCCGAGGCGGCGCGGGCTGCGCGAGCACGTGGTCGGCGGCGGAAACTGCGCGCTCGACCTCCCGACGTTCGATCAGCAGGCGTCGAGAACGGTTGAGTGTCAATGGGATCAGATGCGTTCGTATTCGAGCCCGAGCGGAGAGGCGCTGATAGACCGCGTGGACGAGCTGCTCGAGCTCCATCGGGCTGCGCTCGGGAAATCGCACGCTCAGCATCGACACCACCGTTTGCAACTCGTGCCGAACCGACGACCTAGCCAGGGTCTGATCCACGCTCATGCACGTCCTCCCTCGCAAGCCGACCGCCGCTGCCCAGCATCGTCGGGTGAGCGCAAGAATCCGAGGGCCGAAAGACCCCTTCTCCGAAGAAATTGGGCATCACGGTCGCCAGGGGTCGGTTCGGGGACCTTCTCCCAAGGGATTCGGGACCAACGGCCCGCGTCACCGGCCGCCCTACGACGATAGCGTCGCACTGAACCAGGCGAACCCACCCGCGCGTCCCAGAGAGGGTCACCGTGACTCAACCACCGCCTGCCGCTCCGATCGTCGTGGGCATCGACGGCTCGCGGGCCGGTGTCGATGCCGCGCTCTGGGCGGCCGAGGAAGCGCTCAGCACCGGAGCTCCGCTACGGCTGGTCCACGCAGTCGCCATCAGTGGCCTCGCCGGCGATGACGGCCCCGAGTTCGACGTCGATACCGAGTTCGATACCGAGTTCGATAGCGAGTTCGATACCGAGTTCGAAGCCGAGTCAGACCGTGTCCCAGTCGAGTTCGCGCACGACCGGTCCGAGACCGGTTGTGGTCCAAACTCATTGCGAAGTGCTCGAGCGGCCGTGCTGGCCACCGGCAAGCCAATCACCGTCGACACCGAAATCCTCTGGGGTGATGTCGATGCGCTGCTGATCGAGGAGTCCAAGCGCGCCGCGCTGGTATGCGTCGGGTCGGTCGGCATCGCTCCGCTCTGCCACCGCACCCAGGGCTCGACTGCGGCCCTGTTGGCCGAACGAGCCCACAGCCCGGTCGCAATCATCGGCAGTCCACGCTCGTCATACGGGAATCCCGACTGGATCGTCGCGGTCATCGACGACGTCTCCTCGAATGACGCGATCGTCGAACATGCGTTGCACGAAGCCCATGTGCGGCGTGCACCGTTACTAGCCCTTGGGATTTCGAGACCGGACGACAGCGGCGTCCACTACGACGAACTCGCCCGCAGGGTGGCCGACTGGCGACGCACTCATCCACACCTGCATGTCCATCCAGTGGCGGTGCCGACCGACGTGGCGACTTTCTTACGCCAGCACCAGGAACTCTCAGTCCAGCTGACGGTGCTCGGGGCCCGCGACGCCGAGCAGACTGCCGCACTCGTCGGACCGCGCGACCCGAGCGGCCAGCGCCGCAATCGCGCCTCGGTGCTGATCGTGCGGTGAGCGGTCGGGCCCTCGGGCGCTCAGCCGAACCTCGAGCCGTCCAGGCGGGTGACCACTTCGTCCAGCGGACGCCGCGGCGTCGCAGGCAGCGGATCGGCATTGACCGGAGCCCAGCCGACCCGGAGCAACATCTGAGGAAACTCCTCGTCGGCGAAGGCATCCGAGCGAACGGTCGCCCGTGTCTCGGGGACCTCGAGCGGCTCGGACACCGGGCAGCTCGCCAACCCGAGTGCGGTGGCGGTCAGCGCCGCCAGGCTGGTGGCCTCGCCCGCCCGCAAGCGGGCCAGGTCGTCGTCCTCCGTGGTGCCCAGCGCCAACAGCACGCCGTGGTCGTCGGCCGAGGGGGCATTGGGCGGCTGAGTCAGCGCCGTGCCGGCGAAGAGCCGAGCCGGAACCGGAGAATTCGGGTCGGAAGCAGGCACACTTCGGGCCGGCACCCCGGCGGTAGAGGCGTAGCGCCCACTCCAGACCGTCAGTTCATCGAGATACTCGCGGTCCGTGGCGTGCTGCCACACCGCTTGCGCCAGTGCGGCCCGGAGTTCGGGCGTCGGTTCGACGCGCCGCATCGCGACTCCCATTCGCGCGGCTCGGGCCCCGATCAGCGAAATGTCGTGGTGCGAAACCGGCCACGCACTGAAGTTCCGCCGGTCGGTACGTCGCCGCGGGATCGCGCCCGCGAGACTGACGTCCAAGTCGCTTGGAACCAGCGGTTGCACCTCGATCGACGCCAGGTGCAGCGGATCCGCCGGGTTGGGGAACCGGTGCACCCGGCTCTGCCAGCCCAGGGCGGCCAGCGCGACGACGCAGTGGTTCAGCACCGCGCCGCAGCTGATCATCACGTCGCGTCCATCGGGATCGGTGTGCTCCAGCCGGCGCGTCGGATCGAGGTAGAGGTGCAGGCTCTCGGTGCCGACGCGCCACGCCCATGGCTGAACGTTGTGCACCGATGGTGCCCGCGTCGCCAAGGCCAAAGCGGTCCGCACCGTGTCTGGCTCGGGGAAGTGCGCACTCATGGGAGGCCTCCAAGTGTCGTCGTTCTTTTCGACGATCCATCATCGCCGTGGCACCGACGAGAGTCGGAAGTCCCTCATCGGTACCCGCGAAGTCCTTTTCTAGTATCCGTTCGACTCTCGAGAAGGCTTCCCGAGAGGACTACCGGCACCGCGAGTGACTTTGTGCCCGAACGACAATGACGAAGGCCCAGTGTCAGTGGCCGCGCACCCGGTTAGCGTCGGCTCGACGACGCTCGCCGGGGCCACCCCCAAACCACCGGGAGCTGCAAGATGACCACCCCCACGTCGCAACCGATGACCGACCTCAGCGAGGACGAGAGTTGGGCACTGCTGTCGAGCATCTCGCTCGGCCGGCTGGCTACCAGTGTCGGCGACGAACCCGACATCTTTCCCGTCAACTTCGTGGTGCAGCGTCGCACCGTGTTGATCCGCACCGCGGAGGGCACCAAGCTCTCGAGTGCGGCGGTGAATCAGCGGGTCGCCTTCGAGGCCGACCTGTATGACGTGGAGCAGGGCTGGAGCATCGTGGTCAAGGGACTTGCTCATCTCGTGGAAACCGAGCCCGAACTTCGTGACGCCGAGCGGGCGCAGGTACTGCCGTGGATCGCCACGACGAAGCTGCGTTACCTGCGGATACTGCCGACCGCCATCACGGGCCGTCGCTTTCGCTTCGGCGGTGAGCCGGAGCCCCCGTTCGAAACCGGCTAGTGGTGAGGGACTTTGGTCCCAGGCTGACCGGCCGTTCGGCACTCGCCGCAGCCCCGCCTCGGTTCGTACGCTTCGCACCATGACCTATGTGATCGGATCTGGCTGTGTCGACGTGATGGACAAATCCTGCGTGCAGGAGTGCCCAGTCGACTGCATCTACGAGGGTGACCGTTCGCTCTACATCAACCCCGACGAGTGCGTGGACTGCGGTGCATGCAAGTTGATCTGCCGCGTCGAGGCCATCGAGTACGAGACCGACCTACCCGACGACGAAGTGCAGCACCTCGCCGACAACGCCGCGTTCTTCAGCCAGGTGCTGCCCGGCCGCGACGTTCCGCTCGGTTCCCCCGGCGGGGCGTCGCGCGTGGGACGGATCGGGGTCGACACCCCGCTCGTCGCGGGAATGGCCGTCCGAGAAGTCATTCCGGAGCACTAAACGCCAGCACTGAAACACCAAGAACCAACCACCAAGAACCAAACACCAGCCCAGAACGGCTCACGACACCGTCAGCGGTGCGATCCATCGGATGT
>JAHFVB010000296.1 GCA_023264755.1 Mycobacterium sp.
GGTGTCGAGGCCCGCAGGTACGGAAGTCACGAATGAGTGTCTACACGCTGCCGTTTCCGGCCCCGTGCCCCGGGCCCCATGACCGGCCGCCGAGTGCCCCAACGAAGAGCGGGCGGACCGGGAGTCTCTGCAGCCCTCAGGACTCCGGCGCGGTCCGGTGGTGTTGCGACGACGTCCGCGAAGCGCTCGCCGTCAGTCCGCTTAGCTTAGGCAAGGCTGTCCTAATTTGGCAAGCCCGGTTTGGCCAACCTGACCGGTTGGCGCACCGGGGCGCCGAAGCCGACCAGCGCATCGAGCACGGCCTGCGCCCGACGCATGCTGGTCAGCTCACTCGAGCCGGCCAAGAGCGGAACCTGGGTCGCCGCCCCGACTACCGCGCTGCCGACCAGGTGCCACATCTCGGAGACCGACAGCGCGCCCGCGCTGACGTCGCACAGTTTCTCGAATAGCGGCTCGAGTGCCCGATGGCTCCGGTGCGCGACCCAGGTCGTCAGCGCCGCCTCGCTGGGCAGTGCCACGATGCGGTCCGCGCCGGGATGACGTCGGCGGGCTTCGGAGGAACCGGTGAAGTACGGATCCTCTTGCAGCACGCGCAGCGTGGGATCGGAGACGCCCACCCAGTCGATCGCGCCCTCCGAGTCGACGTGCACCCAGAGGTTCTCGAGGCCGGTGTCCCAGGCCCGGCCCTCCAACCCCAAGAGCGGAATGACTCGACCGATGACGACATGAGCCAGCGTGGCGGCCAGTTGTTGCGCGACGGCCACTCGGCTGTGGGTCTCGGCAGCGGCGGCGGCGAACATGACGGCCAGTCGATCGGTGGTCAGGGCCTCCGCCAGCGGCCACCATCTGCGTCGGGTCAGGTCGCCGATGACGGCGACGCCGTACACGCGGGGACATTCCGGATACAGGTCGCGAAGTCGCCGGCTCGACTCGTGCAGTGGCAGCGTGCGACGGATGACCATGCGAGAAATGAGCGGATCGTCAACGGCCGCAGTCATGTACACCTCCAAGTTAGGGTAGGCTTACTATAGTAGGGCCCGAAGGTGCGGTGACCCCTTGTGACTGGACTCACAGCGAGTGCAGAAAAGGATGTTGACCAGTGCGGGCTCGCCAGTCGCGCAATGTGGCGCAGGGCCCCTGCCTTGGATACGACGCACGGTAGTAAGCCCGTAGTACTCTGGATTCATTGCCCAGGAGAGTGAACGGACATGGTCAAGTTGACGCGACTCGGGGAACTCGAACGCGAGGTGATGGATCACCTGTGGGCCTCGCGCGAACCCCAGACCGTGCGCCAGGTGCACGAGACGCTGTCGGCGCGACGTGAGCTCGCCTACACCACGATCATGACGGTGCTACAGCGGCTGGCCAAGAAGAACCTGGTCGTACAGCACCGCGACGATCGAGCTCACCGATATGCGCCCACCCACGGCCGCGACGAACTCGTCGCCGGCCTCATGGTCGACGCGCTGGATCAAGTCTCCGATTCCGGAAGTCGAGCGGCCGCGCTCGTGCACTTCGTCGAACGGGTCGGAGCCGACGAGGCCGCGGCGTTGCGCCGCGCGCTGGCCGAACTGGAGCTCAAACATCGAGCTAGCCCCTTGGCTGGCAAAGAGGGCACCGACTGAGGGACACTGACGGGGTGTCCGCGCTGGCCTTCACCATCGTCGCGCTGATACTCGTTGGTCCGGTGCCCGTCGCGCTGGCCAAGGCCTCGTGGCCCATGCGTGCACCTCGGGCCGCCATCGTCCTGTGGCAATCCATCGCCCTGGCCGCCGTACTGTCGGCCTTCAGCGCCGGTATCGCGATCGCCAGCCGCTTGTTCGTGCCCGGTCCCGACGGCCGCCCGACGGCGACGATCACCAGCGAGCTCGCAGTATTGGGGTGGCCGCTGTGGACGCTCTACGTCGTGGTCTTCGCGCTTACGCTGGTCATCGGCGCCCGCCTGGCGGTCGCGGTGCTTCAGGTGGCGGTGGCCACCAGACGGCGCCGCTCCCACCACCGCATGCTCGTCGATCTACTTGGGGTATCCCACGATTCGGCCCCCGAGGCCTGCACCAGAGCCAGGGACTATCTCCCGCTCACCGGGGACGGGCTGCGCATCCTCGACGTTTCCCAGCCGCTGGCCTACTGCCTGCCGGGGGTACGCAGTCGCGTCGTGGTCAGCGAAGGCACGTTGACCACCCTGTCCGACGGGGAGCTGTCCGCCATCCTCAGCCACGAGCGCGCTCACCTCCGCGCCCGGCACGACTTGGTGCTCGAGATGTTCACCGCGATGCACGCCGCGTTTCCCCGTTTCGTCCGCAGCGCCAGCGCGCTCGATGCCGTCCGACTGCTGATCGAACTGCTCGCCGACGACGCGGCGGTACGCACCGCCGGGCCCACCCCGCTGGCGCGCGCGCTGGTCGCGTGCGCGTCGGGCCACACGCCGTCCGGTGCGCTGGCCGCGGGCGGCCCGACCACGCTGTTGCGAGTGCGCCGACTTGGGGGTGCACCCAATAGTCTGGTGCTGGCGGTCTCCGCTTACCTCGCAGCGGCAGCGGTGCTGCTCGTACCGACCGTCGCGCTGGCGGTTCCGTGGCTGACCGAACTCCAGCGGTTGTTCGTCCGATAGCACTGCGCAGCACCCTCACTTGAACATCACTCACTGAAACGTCAACTGCGACAACCAAACCGAAAGGCGCTCCATGAGCTCGTCTGAATCCCCCGCCGGCACCGCCCAGATCGGCGTCACCGGCCTGGCCGTGATGGGCTCGAATCTCGCGCGCAACTTCGCCCACCATGGTTACACCGTGGCGCTGCACAACCGTTCGGTCGCCAAGACCGATGCGCTGTTGGCCGACCACGGCTCGGAGGGCAACTTCATTCGCAGCGAGACCATCCCCGAATTCCTGGCCGCCCTCGAGAAGCCACGTCGCGTCATCATCATGGTCAAGGCCGGCGACCCCACCGATGCCGTGATCAACGAGCTCGCCGACGCGATGGAGGAAGGCGACATCATCATCGATGGCGGCAACTCCCTCTACACCGACACCATCCGGCGTGAGAAGGCCATTCGCGCCCGCGGTCTGCACTTCGTCGGCGCCGGCATCTCCGGTGGCGAGGAGGGGGCGCTCAACGGGCCGTCGATCATGCCCGGCGGGCCCGCCGAGTCCTACGTGTCGCTTGGTCCGTTGCTCGAGGAGATCTCCGCCCACGTCGACGGCGTGCCCTGCTGCACGCACATCGGCCCCGACGGGTCGGGCCACTTCGTCAAGATGGTGCACAACGGCATCGAGTACTCCGACATGCAGTTGATCGGCGAGGCCTACCAGCTGCTGCGCGACGGGCTGGGCAAGTCCGCACCCGAGATCGCCGAGATCTTCGCGGAGTGGAACGCAGGCGACCTGGACAGCTACCTGATCGAGATCACCGCCGAGGTGCTCAAGCAGGTCGACGCCACCACCGGCAAGCCGCTGGTCGACGTGATTCTCGACGAGGCCGAGCAGAAGGGCACCGGCCGCTGGACGGTGAAGTCCGCCCTCGACCTCGGGGTGCCCGTCACCGGCATCGCGGAGGCGGTGTTCGCCCGCGCCCTTTCCGGCTCGGTCGCCCAGCGCAAGGCCACCACCGGCCTGGCCTCCGGCGAACTGGGCGCCAAGCCCACCGACGCGGCCCAGTTCATCGACGACGTCAGCAAGGCGCTGTACGCCTCCAAGATCATCGCGTATGCCCAGGGCTTCAACCAGATCCAGGCCGGCAGCGCCGAGTACGGCTGGGGCATCACGCTTGGCGACATGGCCACGATCTGGCGCGGCGGCTGCATCATTCGGGCGAAGTTCCTCAACCGCATCAAGGAGGCGTACGACGAGGACCCGGAGCTGGCCACCCTGATCGCCGCACCGTACTTCCGCAGTGCCATCGAGACGGCGATCGACAGCTGGCGCCGCGTCGTCGTCACCGCCACCGAACTCGGCATCCCGATTCCCGGCTTCTCCTCGGCGTTGTCCTACTACGACGCACTCCGCACCGAGCGGCTGCCGGCCGCACTGACACAGGGCCTGCGCGACTTCTTCGGCGCCCACACCTACGGCCGCATCGACCAGGATCCCAGCAAGAAGTTCCACACCCAGTGGAGCGGTGATCGCAGCGAGTCGCCTGCATGATCGACCCGCCGAACGTGGCGATGTGAGCTCGCAGATGGAAGCGATGTGAGATGAAGTTCCTCGAAGGCCACACCCCGCCCTACGACCTGACGTACAACGACGTCTTCATCGTGCCCAGCCAATCCGACGTCACGTCGCGGTTCGACGTCGACCTGTCGACCGTGGACGGATCCGGCACCACGATCCCCGTCGTGGTGGCCAACATGACGGCGGTGGCGGGTCGGCGGATGGCCGAGACCATCGCCAGGCGCGGTGGTCTGGTCGTGCTGCCGCAAGACCTTCCGAGCACGGCCGTCAAGCAGACCGTCGACTTCGTCAAGAGCCGCGATCTGGTGGTGGACACGCCGGTGACCCTCGCGCCCGACGACTCGGTCTCCGATGCGATGGCGCTGATTCACAAGCGGGCGCACGGCGCGGCCGTCGTCGTGTTCGAGGACCGGCCCATCGGACTGGTCACCGAACAGTCCTGTTCCGGCGTCGACCGCTTCGCGCGGGTGCGAGACGTCGCGGTGTCCGACTTCGTCACGGCGCGGGTCGGCACCGATCCACGCCAGGTGTTCGACCTGCTCGAGCACGACGCCATCGGGGTGGCGGTGATGACCGGAGCCGACGGAAAGCTGGCCGGGGTGCTGACGCGCACCGGCGCCGTCCGCGCGGGCATCTACGCCCCGGCCGTCGACGCCATGGGCCGGCTGAGAATAGCGGCGGCGGTGGGCATCAACGGCGACGTGGCCGCGAAGGCCCGCTCCCTGGCCGAGGCCGGGGCCGACCTCCTGGTCATCGACACCGCCCACGGTCACCAGCTCAAGATGCTCGACGCGATCAAGGCGGTGTCATCGCTCGAGTTGGGGCTGCCGTTGGTGGCGGGCAACGTGGTGTCGGCCGAAGGCACCCGCGACCTCATCAGTGCCGGCGCCTCGATCGTCAAGGTTGGGGTGGGTCCCGGCGCCATGTGCACCACCCGGATGATGACCGGCGTGGGCCGCCCGCAGTTCTCCGCGGTCGTCGAATGTGCCGCCGCTGCAGCACAACTCGGCGCGCACGTCTGGGCGGATGGAGGCGTTCGGCATCCCAGGGACGTCGCGCTGGCGTTGGCGGCCGGAGCCTCCAACGTCATGATCGGATCGTGGTTCGCGGGCACGTACGAGTCGCCGGGCGACTTGATGTACGACCGGGACAACCAGCTGTACAAGGAGAGCTACGGCATGGCGTCCAAGCGGGCGGTGGCCGCCAGAACCGCGGCCGACAGTCCCTTCGATCGCGCCCGCAAGGCGTTGTTCGAGGAGGGCATCTCGAGCTCGCGGATGAGCATGGACCCGGCCCGCGGCGGGGTGGAAGACCTTTTGGACCACATCACCTCCGGGGTGCGCAGCACCTGCACCTACGTGGGCGCTGCGACGTTGCCCGAACTGCACGAACGCGTGGTGCTCGGGGTCCAATCGGCGGCCGGATTCGCCGAAGGCCACCCCTTGCCCACCGGTTGGTGAATCCACCCGTTCCCCGCGCGCCCGCTAACATGGTGCATTCATGACGTCGGCCAAGGAGAGAGAGCACGTGCCGCTGGTGCCCGTGACGGCTCCCGCATCCGTGCCGGACGACGCCGAGCCATCCAGTAGGTCGCCGGGCCACGTGTCCGGCGCCCACGTTGCGGAGACCCGATGAGTGTCACTGCAACCCTATTGAGTCTGCTCGCGTTCGTACTGCTCACTGCGGGAACCGCGATATTCGTCGCCGCCGAGTTCTCGCTCACCGCACTCGAGCGCAGCACCGTCGACGCCAACGCCCGTAACGGCCGCTCGCGCGACAAGATGGTGCAGCGCGCACACCGGACGCTGTCGTTCCAGCTGTCGGGCGCCCAGGTCGGCATCTCGATCACCACGCTCATCACGGGCTTTCTGGCCGAGGCGCTGCTGGCGCACCTGCTCAAGCCCGCCTTCGCCGCGATGTCCCTGCGTCCGGGCCTGGCCGACGGCTTCGCGCTGGCCGCGGCGCTGTTGATCGCCACCTCGGTGTCGATGGTGTTCGGTGAGCTCGTCGCGCAGTACCTCGCCGTCGCCAAACCGTTGGCGACCGCCCGGGTCGTGGCCGGGCCACAGCTGCTGTTCTCGATGATCACCACCCCCGTGATCAAGCTGACCAACGGCACCGCCAACTGGATCCTGCGGCGCTTCGGCATCGAACCGGCCGAGGAGTTGAGGTCGGCGCGCTCTCCGCAGGAACTCGTCTCGTTGGTGCGGAATTCGGCCAGGAGCGGCTCGCTCGACATCGCGACGGCCACGCTGGTGGACCGCTCGCTGCGGTTCGGCACCCGAACCGCCGAGGAGTTGATGACGCCGCGGTCGAAGATCGAGGTGCTGCAGTCCGACGACACCGTCGACGACCTGGTGGCCAAGGCGATGGA
>JAHFVB010000297.1 GCA_023264755.1 Mycobacterium sp.
GGCCGGCGCGGCGATGGCATGCCTCACCCGGTCGGATTCGCCATCCACGTGGTCGGGTGCGACGAGATCGACGACGACGAACTCCTCCCCGCCGACTCGGGCCACCAACGCACTGCCACGAACCGCGGACTTGATCCGGCGGCTGCTACGGATCAACACCTCATCACCGGTCGTATGGCCGAACGTGTCGTTGACCTCCTTGAAGCGATCCAGGTCGACCACCATCACGGCCACCTTTTCGTGCAGTGTGGCCGCCCGCAACAACTCGCCGATGTGCAGGTGCAGGCCGCGCCGGTTCAGCAGGCCGGTCAACGGATCGGTCACCGACTCGTTCGCGTCATTGCGCAGCGCCCAGATCCCGAATTGGATTCCCAGGGGCGTCGCAATCGCCGGCACGACCGCCGCGACTGTGCTCGTAGTGACGACGACGCTGGCGAACTCAGTGCCCGCATCGACGATCTCGGTGACGAAGAGCATCGTAGTCACCATGATGCAGAGCACGTGTCCCGCAAGAGCTTTCGGACCGTCGAAGAACATCAAGTACACCGAGATCATGGCGAAGGCATTGAAGCCGAACAGGCCAAACAGCCAGGTTGGATCCAGCAGCGCCACCGCGGCGATCCCGATGTCGGCCGAGATGACGAACGCCAATGACATCCGCCGCGATGGCCACGGCCGACGACACCACGCCCACGCCCACCCGACTTGGAACAGGGCGAACGTCACCACCGCGACTTGCGCCGCGGTGCTGACCGCGGATGGCAACAGGACCGCCAGCGAGATGATGGCATTGAGCCCGGTGCCCAGCCCGATCATCACCTGGATCGCCGTCGACATCGTCCGCCTGGCGAAGTACTGCACCTGCGCGACATAGTCGACGGGCTCACTCCACCACTGACGCATGAGCCGGCTGCACACGGCGAAACTGCTCGAATACGGCAACGGCCTCCACCCCCCGGTTAGCGTATCCGAGCTCTTGCCTGCGTCGCCGTGCGGGCTCACTCCAAGACCGGTCGCGTGCCACCCGGGGCGAATCTAATTGCAGCCATGAGTCATTCGATGCTCGACTGAGCGCCGTCGGTCACTCTGCGGTTCACCAGCAGGACGGTCAATCCGCATCCGAGCCCCAGCATCGCCGTCGACCACACGCGCCGCCATAGGACCGCCGACCCGCACGCGTCCACGTAGCCACTCTGCGATTGAGCTGACCGGCGCTCTTCGTCGGCGAGGGTGGCCTGATCGTATGAGGACGCGAATCCCGTCCCGCACCCGATGCGGAAGCCCCACGGGTCGTAGTCATCCAACTGCACCGGCCAGGCCAGCGCGCACATCCCGATGGCGACGACGGCTCCCGCAATCAGGGCCAGGACGGCACGGTCCCGCAGGAACGCAAGTCTGCTCATCTCAGCTCATGGATCCGAGGATCGGTTCGGATTCGAACAGACCCTCGTCACTTGGGGCTCTGCCTTCACCGAAGACCCGCTGGGCTTGGCGCGCGCGCAATTCGCGGTGAGCCTCCGCGGTCCGGTCGAAGCCATAACGCTTGCGGGCTTCGGCCGGGGTGAGCAGCTCTGTGCTGACCGGTGGCACGCCCAGCAGGATGGGCGCAGCCACCGGCACGGTCGATGGCGAGAGCACCCCCAGCAAGACCACCTGGGTTCGTGGGCTGAGCTGGACCAGCCGAAATGCCGTCCACAACACCGGTCGGGCCAGGACGTCGAAGATCCTGGGCTGATCGAGGCCGCTCATCTGACGCATCCAGCGCGGCATCGTGGCCAAGGTCCCGGCCCGTAGCACCGTCGTAGCCAGCCAGGCCACCGGCGCCATGACCTTCGGCATCGGCGGCAGCATGACCCTGGCCTCCAGAAGATGGCGCATCGCGGCCACGGCGATGTCACTGCCTGCCAACCCGGGTCGGACCTGCGCGAAGTAGCGGCGGACGCCTTCGCGGGTGCGGGGTACGTCATCCGGTGAGCAGGTCTGCAGCTCGGCTGCGCGGGCGCACTCCTCCCAGTATTGGGCTTCCTCGAGCGCCGGAAGCCTGCCAGGGCCGTACTTCTCGTAGCAGTACAGGATCGAATGCCACGCGGTGAGCAAGATCCACAGCTGCGAATCCGGGTCGTTGGCGTCATAGCGCCCGCCGCCGTGGGGTTCGGTTCCGACCGCCTTCGAATGGATCTTCACCAGAACATCGGCGGCGGTGGCGGTTTCGCGGGAACCGCCGAAGGCGACCAAGGCGAAGTAGCGAACGGTGCGGTCGTAGCGCGTGCGTGGCCGCCGGTAGATGTCATGGGTCTTGTCCACCGCGGCAACGAGGTTCGGATCGAGTTCCTCCACCACGACGGCTCGTTGAAAGCCCACCGTGAGCGAGGAGGGATGGCTCCATACCTTCCAGGCCACCGAGTCCGGACCGAAGAAGCCGTAGTCCTGGTGCGGTGTCGGGTCGCCCTGGGCACGTATCCGGGCCACGTTGGTACTGGCCGCGTGGAGCTTGTCGGCGATGAGCTGTTTGATCGGTGGGCGGGTCCTAGTCGTGCGCATGAGGTGATTGCCTTTCGTTACCAAGGGTTGACGTCGAAAGTCCCGCGGCCCCGTTTGGGGTGGGGCAGCTCTTGGGTCCGGACGGTTTCGCCGGACTGCTCGGCGGTCCAGGGGGTGGTGTCATCGAGTAGCGAGCGGACCGTGGCTTCGCACAGCGACATCACGTGCGCGATCAGGACCGACAGCGCGGCGTCACCGGCGGTGGCGGCGTCAGCGGCCGTGGCGTCGGCGATCGGCCACCAGCGCCGCAGCGCCGGACGCAGCAGTGTCGCCACCAAGTCGCCGATCATGACGCGCTCCCGGACAAACCGGTTCGCCACCGCGGGTTCAGGGGTGGAGAAGACGACGAAGCGCCAGGATTGGGGGTGTATCCGGACTGCCTGCAGCAACGATTGGACTCCGGCGAAGACGGCGTTCTGGAGGGTGTCGCCCCGCATGGCGTTCAGCGCGTCGAGCAAGGCGTCTGACAGGTGCCTGGACTCGCGCTGCAGCAAAGCTCGGATGATCTCGAGGCGGTCGTCGAAGTAGGCGCAGATCACCGGGCTGCCCACGTCGAGCCGGTCGGCGATGGCTGCGACGGTGACCTTACCGGTGCCGCCCTCTGCTGCTATTGCCAGCGCGGCGTCCAGGATGCGCCCCTCGCCGGCTGCGATGGACTCGAAGGCCACGCCTCGCAGAGTCAGCGTGTCGACTGGGCTCGGCATGTCGTGGCCTCCCGTCCAGCTACCCGATCGGCGACCCCCGTCGACGCCGATGGTTGATAGACTGATACATTAGTCCGATAATTCATGAGGACCAGAGATCGTGACGGCGATCACGTTTTCAGCGCCCGCTAGGTCCCGACCGACGGGCATTCCGGGCTCGATGGCAAACCCGAGGCCGCACCGACCGTCGCTTCGCCCAGCTTCCGCCGCGGATTCGCTCGGCCGGTTCGGGCGCGGCGCGCGGCCTCGACGGTGGTTACGGCTGATGCCGCCGGGAGGCGAGCTCCGGATGCAGCGAGCGTTGATGGAGTCGGACCAGATCGGTGATCTTCAGCTCGTTGGCAGCCAACGACGGGTTGATGCTGGCCGCTAGGAGTAGGCGCGCGGCCTGGGCCCCCGAACCTGCCCACTGGGCGAAGGCCGTGCGCGCAGAGCGGCGCGGGTTTGCGTAGGCGATGTCGACGAGGTCGAACACATCGGAGCGCCACGATGGATCCGGCGACCAGCGGCACGACGGGTAGCGGTCGAGCTGGATCAGTCGGTAGGGGTGGCGCGGCGTCGGCCAGAAGGCATCCGGTGAGATCGCGCCACGCTCCCGCACGGTCCCGAAGTACGCGGCCTTCACTGCCGCCGCCTGGTGGTTGAGCTCCACCGGTCGACCGGTGAGGCGGTCCGCGACGTTGGCCTCCAACACGGCGAGCACCGTGACGATGGAGGGAAATTCGGCCAGTAGATGCAGCATGGCACCCACGGCGACCTGGTGGGGCAAGCTGACGACCAAGCCGGTTGGCTCGTCGGGAAGCTCTGCGCCGCACAGGGTCGTGACGTCGCGGTTGAGTACGGTCAACCGGGCCTGCGCGCCGCGGGTGCGCCCCGCGACGGTCACGGAGAGTTGACGGGCCAGTAGGGGATCGAGCTCCACGGCCGTGACCCGGGTGTCCCTGCGTAGCAGTTCCATCGTCAGCACGCCCAGCCCCGGGCCGGCGTGCAACACACTGTCGTGCCGGCCCGGACCGAGAATCCTCGCGATCCGCCGGGCAGCATCGGCGTCGTGGATGAAGTACTGGCCGAGCGCGCCGTTCGGACGCAGCCCGGCTGCCACTGCCGTATGACGTATCTGGGCTCGGCTCGCCGGAACGGCCATTGCGTAACCCGCCCCCCAACAACGTCTTCGAGCACCGCGGGGGCCCGACGTCGACTCTGGCGCCGTCGTGCGGCGACACACCATAACTAGCCCGACTGATACCTCAGTCGGTTTATTATGCACACGCCTCGTTCACCGCGGCCCGCCAGCAGCAGCTCGAACGCGCAGTCACATGCCCGACTTCACCCGCCATTGCGTCCCAGCCGCGCACGACCCCTGCACCTCGCGGCGCGATGTCGCCGTCGCCTGCCGAGCTACCCACACCGCCGGCCGAGTTCTGCGCCGAGAGCTCGCCGGAGCGGCGCGCTGCCGGCTCCGTGCGCCGAGTGTCGACAGTAGCGCCACCCCCAGCTGGAACCGGACCGAGCAGGCTCGCGCGACCGTTGCTGAGTGTCGGTCGTCACCACTAATTGACACGCCAGTCCGATATATGTGATGGTGTGACCGCTAGCGACATAGCAAACATCGAAGTAGTTGCTATCAACTAGCCAGATACCCGACGTTGCGGTAAGTCCGCGATCGGATCAGACAGTGGTCGACATTGCCGTCGAACACTAGATAGTGGCTTATAGATGGAGTTTGTGATGAATGGCCTTTGCCGAACGGGCTGGCCCCAGTGGGCTTCCTCGACGGCGGCCGCCCGAAATGGTCGGTTGCCACGGTCGCGCTCGACGTCGGCGTGGTGCACTGGCTCACCGATGGTCACCCACCTGGCCGGCGGATACGGGGGCATCGACATCGCCGGAGAGATTGTTCGCTATGCGATCGAATCCGGCCGCCGAGCGCATACCTCCACGCACCTACACCCGCACGAAGAAAGGGCATGCACATGACCGATCAGCAGACCTCGACACCGCTGGCCCCGACGCCACCCGCGCCGGCCAAGCCACGCTGGTGGCGCAACAAGAAGATCCGCCTGGCCATCAGTCTCATCGGCGTGGCACTCGTCATCCTCGCCAGATTCAGCCTGGCCGAGAAGCGCGAAACGCGAAACGCCACCACCGAAGCGCAGAAGGAGATCGCCAGCTACCTCGTCGGAGACTGCGTGGCGCTCGGGACCGCGCACCATGACGTCCACCGCGCCGACTGCTCCATCGATCCCAGCTACACCGTCGGGGCAGCCTTCACCACCGACACACCGTGCGCCAACGACAACTACCTCGGCTACACCTGGACCCTCGACAAGCACACCATCGGCCGGCTCTGCCTGGTCGAAAACCTCACCGCCGGACACTGTTACCACCCCACCGACGCAGGCCACGACTTCGAACAGACCGACTGCGCCACCACCACGGACGACAAGGCCTACCAGGTCGTCCAACGCTTCGACGTCGATGATCCCGCCCAATGCCCACCCCACACCCACGCGGACAACTACCCCGCCCCAGCACGTACCTACTGCCTGACCTCCCCGCACTGAGATGGTCGGGTTGTCGCTGGTGCGTGGGCGTCGCCGCATCGACGTTGCACGCCAGAATCCGGCCCCAGCGCCGAGTCGCCCCGAGCCGCCTAGCCCCAGCTGCGGTCCCGGCCGAGACACAGCGGCCAGGCCCGCGACGGGCACCCCAGAGCTACGCCGGCGCACCACGGCACAACGCCGCGACGAGCAACTGGAACTACTCCTCGAGGAACGGCACTGCGATGAGCTGCGGCTGCTCCTGGACGGCCGCACCGACGACATCGAAGCGCCGGACGAGTGCGGCCGCACCCGACTGCATCGCGCCGTCAACCGCGGCGCAGATCATGCCGTGGCTGCGCTGCTCATGACCGGAGCCGACCTCAACAGAGTCGATGCCTGGGGAAACACCCCTCTGTGGCTGGCCATCTATCACCACCGCGCGGGGTCGACGATCGCCGAGACGCTCATCGCCCACCACGCCGACCCGCACGTCGAGAACCGACACGGCATCAGCGCCCTACAACTCGCCCACGCACTCTCCGCCGACGACGCCGCAGTCGCCGCCCTACTACCGCTGCTCAGCGCCACCATCCCAGCGCTGCCCGACGACCACGGCCAACCACCCCAACACGACGACGAAAGACGATGATGCCCCCCACGCTGACCCCCGAGGTACGCAACCTCATCGACGCCGCCAACCTCGGTGACACCGACGCGTTTCTCGCTGCCTTCACCCCGCACCAAGGCCTCGTCGA
>JAHFVB010000298.1 GCA_023264755.1 Mycobacterium sp.
GCCTGCTCGCGGCCCTCCTCGCCCGACTCGAACTCCAACTTGCCGCGCAGCACGTCGATCACCGTGGCGAGGTCGACCACCCGGGCGACGGGCTCCTGTTCGCCAAGGATCGTGGAGCGATGCCGAGCGGCGGCGGCCACCGTCTCTGCGGCAGCGATCGCGAATCGGGCCGAGACCCCGGACCGTTGGTCGATGGACTGCGACTCGCGCAGGCCGCGGGCGAACCGGGCCAGGATCTGGAGCAGATAGTGCGGCACGGCCGCGGCGAGGTGCGCCTCCTGGGTGATGACGCCGACCTCGGCTTCGAGCCGGATGGGGTAGTGCGTTCGAATCTCGGCGCCGAAGCGGTCCTTGAGCGGGGTGATGATGCGCCCGCGGTTGGTGTAGTCCTCGGGGTTCGCGCTGGCTACGACCAACACGTCGAGCGGCAGCCGCAGTGTGTAGCCACGCACCTGGATGTCGCGCTCCTCCATGACGTTCAGCATCGACACCTGGATGCGCTCGGCGAGGTCGGGCAACTCGTTGATGGCGACGATGCCGCGGTGCGCCCGGGGAATCAGGCCGAACGCGATGGTTTCTGGGTCGCCGAGGCTGCGTCCCTCGGCCACCTTGATCGGGTCGATGTCGCCGACCAGATCCGCCACGCTGGTGTCCGGTGTCGCGAGCTTCTCGGTGTAGCGCTCGCTGCGGTGCCGCCACGCCACCGGCAGGTCGTCGCCGGAGGTCGCGGCCCGCCGGATGGATTCGGGGGTGATGGGCGTGTAGGGGTGCTCACCCAGTTCGGAGCCCTCGATGACGGGCGTCCACTCGTCGAGCAGTCCGGTCAACGCGCGCAGCAGCCGGGTCTTGCCCTGTCCGCGCTCGCCCAGCAGCACGATGTCGTGCCCCGCGATCAACGCCCGCTCCAGCTGCGGCAGCACGGTGTCCTCGAACCCGAGAATCCCCGGCCACACGTCCTCGCCCGACGCGCCGCCCGACAGTTTGGCGAGCAGGTTCTCCCGGATTTCGGCCTTGATGCCGCGCTCGACGTGTCCGGAGGCCCGCAACTCGCCGACGGTGCGAGGGAGGTCGTTAGGTGATGTCACGACTCCACGCTACGACGGCGATCCCCCCGAGGCATGCGGTCCGCGCTCAAAGCGTAAGAGGAAGTTCCTCGGCGAATTCGGGAATAGGGTCGTAACCGCAGGTCGCAGACCATTGAGTTGCACCATCAGGACACAGCCGCGCGCGCACGTGCACGGCGTGCCGGCCATCGACGTGTCGCGCTGCCCGTCAATCGGCCCACGATCGGCCCACGGTCGGCCCACGGTCGAACCACGATCGGCCCACGGTCGGACCATGAGTCGCCATGCGAACGACCCTGGTGCAGATCTCGACGGGAATTCGCCGAGATCTGCCCCAGGGTTGCGAATATCGACCGGCCGCGACCCTGGTGCAGATCTCGAGGCCTGCCCGCCGCCTACTAAGCACGCGGACCCGCCGCCTAGTGAGCGAAGTGGCGGGCGCCCGTCAGATAGAGCGTGATCCCCGCCTTGGCGGCCGCCTCGGTGACGACGTCGTCGCGCATCGACCCACCCGGGTGCACGATCGCGCTAACCCCGGCGGCGGTCAGCGTCTCCAACCCGTCGGGGAAGGGGAAGAACGCGTCCGAGGCCGCCACGGCGCCCTTGACCCGATCGCCCGCCCGCTCGACCGCCAACCGCGCGGCGTCCACCCGGTTGACCTGACCCATGCCGACGCCGACGGTGGCCCCGTCCTTGGCGACGACGATCGCGTTGGACTTCACCGCGCGGCACGTCCGCCAGGCGAACACCAGGTCGGCCAACGTCGCGGGGTCCGCCGGCGCTCCGGTGGCCAGCGTCCAGTTGTTGGGGTCGTCCCCCTGCGCGTCGACCGCGTCGCGTTCCTGCACCAGCAGGCCTCCGCTGACCTGACGGAACTCGGTGCCGCCGACCAGCGGCTCGGAGGCGACCAACACGCGAATGTTCTTCTTGCGCGCCAGTATCTCGACCGCGCCGGGTTCGTAGGCCGGCGCGATGATCACCTCGGTGAAGATGTCGGCGACGGTCTCCGCCAGTTCGACGCTGACGGTGGTGTTCGCCGCGATCACGCCACCGAATGCGCTCAGGGGATCGCACTCATGGGCCTTGCGGTGCGCATCGGCCACCGACGTCGACGAGATCGCGATTCCGCACGGGTTGGCGTGCTTGATGATCGCCACGCACGTCTCTTCGTGGTCGAAGGCGGCCCGCCACGCCGCGTCGGCGTCGGTGAAGTTGTTGTACGACATCTCCTTGCCGTGCAATTGCTCGGCCTGAGCCAGCCCGGGCCAGTCGATGTCGTTGCGGTACAACGCGGCCTGCTGGTGGGGGTTCTCCCCGTAGCGCAGCACCGAGGCGCGCTTCCACGTCGACCCGACCCATGCGGGCAGGGAGGCCGGCGCGGAGTCTTCGCCCGGAGCCAACACCGAGGTCATCCAATTGGCGACCGCGACGTCGTATTCAGCGGTGTGCCGGAAGGCCAACGCCGCCAGCTTCTTCCGCTCGGCCAGGGTGAACCCGCCGCCACGCACCGCTGCGAGCACGCCGTCGTAGCCGAGCGGTTCGACGACGACCGCGACGCTGGGATGGTTCTTCGCTGCCGCCCGAATCATGGATGGGCCGCCGATGTCGATCTGCTCGACGCATTCGTCCTCGCTGGCGCCGGACTCGACCGTCGCGCTGAACGGGTAGAGGTTCACGACCACCAGTTCGAAGGCCTCGACGCCAAGCTTCTCGAGTGCCTCGAGGTGTTCGGCCTTGCGGGTGTCGGCCAGCAGGCCGGCGTGCACGCGTGGGTGCAGGGTCTTCACCCGGCCGTCGAGCACTTCCGGAAACCCGGTGAGGTCTTCGACGGGTGTTACCGGAATGCCTTCGGCGGCAATGGTCTTGGCCGTCGAACCGGTCGAGATGATGGTCACGCCCGCATCGTGGAGTCCGCGAGCCAGCGCAGGCAGTCCCGTCTTGTCGTACACACTGATCAACGCACGCCGAATCGGGCGCTTTCCGTCGTCACTCATCCCATGGCCGCCTTTCGTCCGGTCCAGGTGACGCCGCGAGTAGCCATCGCGGCGAGTACATCTACCAACAGGCGCCGTTCGACGACCTTTATCCGTTCGTGCAACGACCCCTCGTCGTCGGCGGCGAGCACCGGCACTGCCTCCTGCGCGAGGATGGGTCCGGTGTCGACTCCCGCGTCGACCAGGTGCACCGTGCACCCCGTCACGCGGACCCCGTAGGCCAGCGCTTCCGGCACGGCATGCGCGCCGGGGAAGGCCGGCAGCAACGCGGGGTGGGTGTTGACGACCCGGCCGAGGAACCGGGCCAGAAACTGTGTGCCGAGGATCTTCATGAATCCGGCGGAGACCACCAAGTCGGGTTGGTGTGCTGCGGTGGCCTCGGTGATGGCGGCGTCCCACGCGGCGCGATCCGGATGGTCGCCCAACTTGACCGTGTAGCTGGGGATGGCGGCCGAGGCAGCGACCTCGAGGGCGCGGCAGTCGCGGTCCGTCCCGACGGCGACGACGCGTGCCGGGTAGTCCTCGACGGCGGCGGTCAGCAGCGACTCCAACAGCGAACCGGTCCCGGAGGCGAGCACGACGAGTCGGGCCGGCGCGCTTGGGGGCACATGGATCGGTGGCTGCACGCGATGCAGCCTAATCGGCCGTTCCGCGGTTCTCGTCGCTGGTCACGTCGTCTTCTGTGGTGCTGGTCATATCGTCGTCGGTGATGAAGTGTGCTTCCGGGTCTTCGTCGAGGTCCCGCGGAATGCGATCCAGCCGCACCGGCGCCGCGACCGGTCGACTCACTTCGGGTCCCGGTTCGAGCTCGGGTGCTAGCTCGGGCTCGGGTTCAGGCTCGAATTCCGGCTCGGGTTCGGGCTCGGGTTCGGTCAGGTCGTCGAGGGGCTCGAAGGCCGGTTCGAACTCGGGTTCCTCGAATACCGGCGGCGGGCCGGGCACCGGGTTCGCGGGCCGGGGCGCCGGCTTGGTCTTGGGCCGCGGCGCGATGCCGCCGGACATCGCGACGGTCAGCCCGCCGATCACCAAGAACCACAGGAAGACCGCCGGGCCGAACGTGGTCTGGTCGACGCCGACGTTGCCGAAGTTTCCCAGCCGTCCGCCGCTGACGGACCCGGCCAACGCCATCACGCCCGCGGCAAGCGCTGCGGCCACCGCCAGCTTGGCCGCTGCGGCGGGCAGCGGCAACGCCCGACGTGCGCACTGCTGGCCGACGACGACGGCCGCCGCAGCGGCCACGATCATCAGGCCCACCCAGGCCGGTCCGAGCGGCGGCGTCGGCACGGCGGCCAGCACCGGGAGCGCCGGAATGTCACCGCCCAGGACGGTGAAGGCACTGAACGTGGCCAACCCGATGTGGGGGCTGGACCCCACGGCGACGGCCGCGGTGCCGATGATGACGTTCGGCGCGTACAGCACCGCCAGCACGGTGAGGCTGAACTGACCGAATACCGAATCCGTGATCGCGTACAGGTCGTGCATCGTCGACCAGTGCACGACCAGCGAGGCGACCGTCACCACTCCCGACAACCCGAACAGGGCCAGCACACCGGCCTTCGCAGCGCGCGCGGCGTCGGGCAGCCAGCCGGGCAACGGGGTGGTGCGCAACAGGCGTCGACCTACTCGGGAGCCGACCCCGAGCAGCGCGCCGACGAGGTGCACGCCGAGCACCCCGCTGAAGGCCCGCAAGGCATTCGGGGTCTGCAACTCGGTCAGCACCGACGACGCGTCGTGGACGACCGCCAGGGCCAGCGCGGCGATCAGCATCGGGCCGCCCAGTGCCGACGCCACGATCCACCGCGCGACGAACCAGGACGCGCCGGGTGCGGTCGCCGCCGCCGTCGTGCGCGCCGTCCCCCACACCATCGCCAACACGGGCAGCAGCGGCATGACGCCTAGTTCGCTGCCGCTGATGGAGACGGGCACCTGGTGCACGCCGAGCCACAGGCTGGCGATGGCACCGAACGCGCCCGTCATGTCGCTGTTGGCGATCAGCAGCTGCAACAACACGACGGCCGCGATGACGATCAACGCAATCGCCGACGGGCCGAACGCGACCCTGAGCAGGTCGCGAGCCTGACGGGTCCCGACTGGCCGGTTGTTCACTAGACGGTTAGCTCCTCGCACAAGCCGATACGCGCGGAGGTCGCTGCGCGCCGCTAGTGATTATGACGGCGAAGCGGCCGATTACTGCGGAGCCTGCTGCTGCGGTTGCTGTGCGTCGCTGGAACCGCCAGGTTGGCCGGCCGCCACCGTGGGGGCGGAGCTCTGCGGATGTCCGAAGGCGGGGAACCCGGTAGGGGGCGTCGGAGGACCGCTCTGGGCGCCGCCCTGAGGACCGCTCTGCGGGTTGTGCTGCTGCCCCAGCGCGTGGAAGCCACCCGTCGAGGGACCACTCGAGTAGCCGCCACCGTACTGCGGCGGCGAGTACCCACCCGGGCGCTGCTGCTGCGGGCCGGGGCCACCCTGGGGCGGCTGACCGTAGTAGCCGGCCGGCGGGCCGTAGTGGCCGTACGCCGGCTGCTCGTACTTGGGCTTCGGCGCGGGCGCGGTGATGACGCCGGCATCCAGCAGCAGCTTCGCGACGGCGGCGATGGCCTGCAACACCGTGAACGCGATGAAGAGATAGAAGCCCCAGTCCACCGTCGGCCCATCGGCGAGCACGAGCAGGATGAGCAGCAGGAAGCCCAGTACGGCCAGCACTGCCGAGACCGCCGACCTGTCGTCCTGCTTCGGCAGCAAACTCACGCCGGCCAGCAGCCCGGCCAGTACCGGGGCGATGACGAGAAGGAACGTGGGCTCGCCGAGGGCGCCGTTGCCGAACACCGGACCAAAGGCCGACAGGTACACCGCGAAGCCGAGTACGGCGACTGCGATGCCCAGGTAGAACGGCAGCTTGCTGGGCCCCGCCGGGGCAGCGGCTTCAGGTGCCCTCTCGAATTGCTGGGTGGGTGCCGAGTATTGCGGCGGCTGCGGCGCGGACGGGTATCCGGGCTGGTAGGTCATGACCTCTCCTGTCCTGAGCGATTCGACAACCACGCTACTGCACTGAGCCAGGTGGGCGCGGAGGCGGCAGCGTCAAAATCAGGCGGAGGCGAGCACCAAGCCGTCGTGCGAATTCGCTTCGGAGTCTTCGATTTCGCGGACCAACGGCAACACGTTCGCGCCGAAGTACTCGATCTCCTCCTGGAAATGGAGGAAGCCGCCGAGGATGAGATCTACGCCGCGTTTGCGATACGCCGCGATCCGTTCGGCGATTTGCTCGGGCGTTCCGATCAACTGCGTCCGGAATCCGTCGTTGTACTGGACCAGGTCCTCGAAGGTGGAGTCCGCCCACATTCCCTTCTTGTCGCCCGTCGAGTTGCCGGCCTGCTGCACGGCCGAACGGAAGCCTTCGACGGCCGGGCGGTTGGCCTTCTCGACGATCTCGCGCAGGGTGTCTCGCGCCTCCCGCTCGGT
>JAHFVB010000299.1 GCA_023264755.1 Mycobacterium sp.
GCCGGCTCGGCCCGGCCGACGCTCGGCGTCGAATGGGAGTTTGCGCTCGTCGACCCCGTGACCCGGGACTTGGCCAACGAGGCTGCCGGAGTCATCGCTGAAATCGGCGAAACCCCCCACGTGCACAAGGAACTGCTGCGCAACACCGTCGAGGTGGTGACCGGCATCTGCGACACCGCCGGCGAGGCGATGGACGACCTGCGGTCGACGTTGGGCATCGTGCGGCCCATCGTGCGCGAACGCGGGATGGAGCTGTTCTGTGCAGGCACCCACCCCTTCGCGAAGTGGTCGGCGGCCGAACTGACCGACGCACCGCGCTACGCGGAACTGATCAAGCGCACGCAGTGGTGGGGTCGCCAGATGCTGATCTGGGGAGTGCACGTCCACGTCGGCATCTCCTCGGCGCACAAGGTGATGCCCATCATCACGTCCCTGCTCAACCAGTACCCACACCTGTTGGCCCTGTCGGCGTCGTCGCCCTTCTGGGATGGCGACGACACGGGATATGCCAGCAATCGCGCGATGATGTTCCAGCAGTTGCCGACTGCGGGCTTGCCCTTCCAGTTCCAGGAATGGTCGCAGTTCGAAGGCTTCGTTCACGACCAGAAGAAGACCGGCATCATCGACCACATGAACGAGATCCGGTGGGACATAAGGCCTTCCCCGCATCTGGGGACGGTCGAGGTGCGGATCTTCGACGGGGTCTCCAACATCGCCGAACTCGGAGCGTTGGTCGCGCTCACCCACTGCCTGATCGTCGACCTGGACCGCAGGCTGGACGCGGGCGAACACCTGCCGACCATGCCGCCGTGGCACGTGCAGGAGAACAAGTGGCGCGCAGCACGTTACGGCCTGGACGCCGAGATCATCCTGGACGCCGACAGCAACGAGCGGCTGGTCACCGACGACCTGGACGACCTGTTGAATCGGCTGGAGCCGGTCGCCGCATCACTGGGCTGCTCGGACGAGTTGGCCGCGGTGTCGTCGATCTACCGGTTGGGAGCCTCCTACCAACGTCAGCGCCGGGTGGCCGAAGAACACGACGGCGACCTGCGAGCCGTGGTCGACGCGCTGGTCGCGGAACTGGTGCTGTAGCCCGACATGGGGAGCGGTCGACCGGGGGAGCAGGGGCTGTCGGTGACTCCGATGTTTCCGTTGGAGACGGTCCGGCTGCCAGGCGAGGAACTCCCGCTGCGGATCTTCGAGCCCCGCTACTCCGCGTTGGTGAAGGATTGCCTGGCCGCCCAGCGGCCGTTCGGGGTCGTGCTGATTGCTGCGGGTCGCGAGGTCGGCGGCGGCGACATGCGCTGTGACGTCGGGACACTCGCGCGCATCGCCATGGCGCAGGACGAGGGCGGCGGCCGCTATCGGATCGGCTGCGAGATCGGCGACCGGATCCGGGTCACCCAGTGGCACGCCGACGACCCCTATCCGCGCGCCACGGTGACGCGGTGGCCGGACGAACCCGGCGAAGCCGTCACCGCCGCGGACATCGTCGAGGTCGAGGACCGGGTGATGGCGCTGTTCGAACGGATCGCCGCGGCGCGCCAGGCCACGTTGCCGTCGCGGGTGGAACTGCTCGGCGAGGCCGAACCCGGTGACGACGCGGGCCGACGGCTCTACACGTTGGCAGCCCGCATCCCCATGGGAGAGGCCGACCGGTACTCGGTGTTGGAAGCGCCGTCGGCGGCCGCCCGGCTGGCCGCGCTGAGCGACGCCGTCGACACGGTCGCCGCGATGGTGGAGTTCCAGCTGGCAGAGGGCAACTGAGCCTGGCCCCGGCTCGCCTCGGGCTCGGAGCCGCCGCGAGACATAAGCCGTTGCGGCCTCGTTCGGCGTGTCGTGTCGGCAGCTCATGTGTCGCGAGAACCGGCGGACGCGGGTAGCGGCGCCGTCAGTCCTGATCGAGGTCGGCCATCTCGTCTCTGGTCAAGAGATCGTCACGAAAGCTCTGCTCGCGGTAGGCCAGCTGGCCGACGCGATTGGCCACCACCGGTGCCGTGATGACGGTGAACAGCCCGGCCAGGATCAGCATGCCCACGTCGGCGTGCCCACGCAGTCGAATCGCGGCGCCGCCCAACACCAGCAACAGCCCCAGCACCTGAGGCTTGGTGGCGGCGTGCATGCGCGACAACGTGTCCGGGAACCGCACCACGCCGATCGCCGCCGTCAGAGCTAGGGCCGATCCGGCCAGTACCAACACTCCGGCGATCACGTCCAGCACGGTGCTCGCGGTCATCGGGGACCCCCGGAGCTGCGGTTCACGTCGTCGTCGCGCACCCGGAAGCGCGCCACGCTGACCGAGCCGACGAAGCTGATCAACGCGAGCGCGGTCAGGCTGTAGGTGACGGTGGTGTCCAGGCTGTAGGCGGCCCAGGTGCCAATGGCGCACATGGTCACCGCGACGAAGGTGTCGAGTGCGACCAGCCGGTCCAGCGTGCCCGGCCCGGCCAGCAGCCGGAACATCGTGATGACGGCGGCGGCGGCGAGCATGACACCGCTGACCATCCACATGGTCGTCATGCGGCCTCCCTTTCCGCCGACGGTCGCCAATCCGCCTCGCGTTCGAACGATGCGACCATCAGCCGCTCCACCTGGGCGATCTGGCGGTAGAAGCGGTTCACCGAGCGCTCGGACCCCACGTCGATGACGTGGACGTAGATCATGCGGCGGGTCTGGTCGATCTCCAGCACGATAGAGCCGGGGATGAGGTTGATGCCGTTGACGTCGAGCGCCAGCACCAAGTCGGACTTGATCGCCAGGTGGGCCCGCAGCACGGCCGTCATCGGCGGCGGTCCCGGCTTGATGGCCAACCACGCGACCTGCACCGACGACAGCACCAGGTAGTACGCCACCGCGACCACCAGCCGAAGAAACGAGATCGGGTGCAGTCGGCCTTCGATGGGCACCTGCGGCAGTGGCAGCAACACGGTGATGACCAGCGCGACGACCAGCCCGCTCAATGCGTTGGCGGCAGAGACGTCGCCCCACAGCAACATCCACACCAGAATCAGCCAGCACAGCGTCCAGGCGCGCAGGGCCAACGACCTCAGCGCCGGCTTGCGCTTCGCGTCAGTGCTCATCGTCACCGCCCACTCGTCACCGCCCACTGGTTACCGCCCACCTTGGTGTCCCAGCACTGCCGAGACGTACTGCGTGCGGTCCAATACCTCGGTGGCCGCCCGTTGGCTGTAGGAGAAGATCGGCCCTGCGAACACCGTGAGGGTCAGCCCCACCGCGATCAGCGCGCCAGTCGGCACCAGCATGCCGACCGGCATCCGGCCGACGTCATCCCGGTCGGCGTAGGCGACGTCCTCGGCGTCGTCCAGCAAGGCGCTCGGCGAGGCCATCGCCAGCGCGCCCTCAGGGGCATCCGCACGGGCGCGCCAGAAGGCCTTGGTCCAGATCCGCGCCATCACGTAGAGCGTCAGCAGGCTGGTGGCGACGCTGCCCGCGACGAGCATCCAGGCCAGCGCCGAGCCGTTCTGCGCACCGGCCTGTAACAGCGCGACCTTGCCGATGAAGCCCGAGAACGGGGGAATCCCACCCAGATTGAGGGCAGGGATGAAGAACACCAGCGCGAGCAACGGGCTGGCCGCCGCCAGTCCGCCCAGGCGTTGCAGCGTGGAGGCCCCCGCCTGGCGCTCGATGAGCCCGACCACCAGGAACAGTGTCGTCTGCACCACGATGTGATGGGCGACGTAGTAGATCGCTCCGGACATGCCGAGCGCGCTGGACAGGGCGATGCCGAACACCATGTAGCCGATGTGGCTGACCAGCGTGAAGGACAGCAGCCGCTTGATGTCGCTCTGGGCCATCGCGCCGAAGATGCCCACCACCATCGTCAGCAGCGCCGCCACCAGCAGCACGTGGTCGAGCGCGCCGCCGGGGAACAGTAGTGAGTGCGCCCGGATGATGGCGTACACGCCGACTTTCGTCAGCAACCCGGCGAACACGGCGGTGACGGGTGCCGGCGCCGTGGGGTAGGAGTCGGGCAACCAGGCCGACAGCGGGAACACCGCCGCCTTGATGCCGAAGGCGACCAGCAGCACCGCGAACATGGCACTGCGGGTGCCCGCCGGCACCCCCTCGAGCCGCACCGACAACTCCGCCATGTTCAAGGTGCCGGTCGCCGCGTAGATCAAGGCCAGGCCGATCAGGAAGATCAACGAGGACACCATCGATACCATGACGTAGGCGATGCCTGCCCGCACTCGATCGGCACTGGCGCCGATGGTCAACAACACGAAGCTCGCCGACAGCAGCACCTCGAACCCGACGAACAGGTTGAACAGGTCGCCGGCCAGGAACGCCGTGCAGACGCCCGCCGACAGCACCAGGTAGGTGGGCAGGAAGATCGACACCGGCTGGCGTTCGTCGCCGTCGCGGATGCCCTGCCCGATGGCGTAGAACACCACCGTCAGCAGCACTATCGCCGATACCAGCAGCATGAGGGCAGAGAGCCGATCGACCACCAGCGTGATGCCGAGCGGCCCCATGCCAGGCACGCTCTGGCCCCAGCCGCCGACCTGCAGGGCCAAGGTGCCGTACCGGTCGGCCAGCACGACGAGCGCAGCGCACACCGTCACCACGGCCACCAAGGCGAGCACGGCGATGGCCCGCTGCAATCGCGGCCGACGCCCGGCGAACAGCGTGGCGGCCGCGGCGATCGTGGGAATCAGCACGGGAAGCGGCGTCAACGCCGCAGCAATCGTCACGAGCGATCCCGCTTCGCTTCTCGCTGGCCCATCACTTGGACCCCTCGCGGCCGGGCAGGGCGTCGAGCTCGTCCGGCTCGTCGGTGTCACGGTTGACGTCGGGTTGGGGGGCGAGCTCGTCGAACTCGTGGTCGGACTGCTGGGACACCCGCGTGTCCTCGGGATCGTTGTCGATCTCCTCGGCCCGTGACACCCGGTAGGACCGGTAGGTCAGCGCGAGCACGAAGGCGGCGATGCCCATGGAGATCACGATCGCCGTCAGAACCATGCCCTGGGCCAGCGGGTCGGCCGTGGTGGTGGCGCCGTCGCTGGTGCGGCCGCGCACTGGCGGGTTGCCCGACGGGCCGCCGACGGTCAGGATCAGCAAGTTGACCGCGTTGCCGATGAGCAACAGCCCCAACAACATTCGGGTGAGGTTGCGTTCCAACAGCAGGTAGACGCCGGCACTGGTGAGGCCGCCGATCAGCACGAGTGGAACCAGGTAGGTGGTCATCGGGCGCCCGCCAATTCTTCGTCGACGCGCGCGCCGAGGCTGCGCAGCACGTCGAGCACCAGTCCCACCACGATGAGGTAGACGCCGAGGTCGAAGAACAGGGCGGTCACCAGCTTGACGTGCCCGAGCACCGGAAGATCGAACTGCAGCACCGCCGAGGACAGCACGGGGGCGCCGAACAGCAGCGACGCGACGGCGGTCCCGGCCGAGAGGGTCAGCCCCGCGCCGAGGATCTTGCCCGCGTCCAGGGGCAGCGTCTCGCCGAGCTCATACCGGCCGCCGGCCAGATAGCGCAGCACCAGTGCCAGTCCGGCGGTCAGCCCACCCGCGAAGCCTCCGCCGGGAGTGTTGTGCCCGGCGAAGAAGAAGTACGCCGACAGAACCATGATCAGCGGGAAGATGAGCCGAGTGGCGACTTCGAGCACCAGCGAGCGGTTCCTCGGGTCACGCAGTTCGCTGCCGCGCAGCCACGTCACGTCGCCGACCGCCGGACTGGTCGAGAGCACGGGCAGCCGGCCGATGTCGGGCTGGCCGGCATCGCCGACGCGGGGCGCCGCGCCGAATCGGCGGTGGCGGAACACCAATGACGCGACGCCCGTCGCCGCCACCAGTAGCACGGAGATCTCGCCCATGGTGTCCCAGGCGCGGATGTCGACCAGCAGGACGTTGACGGTGTTCGCGCCGTTGCCGCGGTAGTAGGCCGCATCGGGCAGCAACTCGGCGATCGGCGTAGTAGTGCGGGCGGCCATCGCGAACACGGCAAGGGTGGTGACGCTGGCCCCGACGGCTACGGCGAGCAGTGCGCGCGGCCAGCGGTGCCTGTCCATGTTGACCTGGTCCGCCTCGGCGGGCAGGGTCCGCAGCACCAGCACGAAGATCACCAATGTCAGTGTCTCGACCAGGAATTGGGTGAGCGCAAGGTCGGGAGCGCCGTGGAACACGAAGATGACGCCGCAGCCGTAACCGGTCACGCCGACCAGGAGCACCGCGGCCAGCCGATTGCGCAGCACCGTGGCGGACAGGGCCGCGGCCAGGATGATCAACCCGACCACGACCTGCAGGGGTGAGTCCCACAGCTTCAGTTCCGGACGATCCCGGGCACCGAGCACCAGCATCGTCAGGGGCAGCAGCACCAGGGTCGACAGGATGACCGACTGCGTGGCGGGTATCGAGCCGCGCTGGGTCACCGCGGTGAGCCGCACGGCGAACACGTCAGCGCCGCGGATGACGGCGTCATAGATTCGGTCGGCGTTGCCCAGCGGAAGGTAGCCGACCCGCAGCCTGGGAAGCCGCGAGCGCAC
>JAHFVB010000300.1 GCA_023264755.1 Mycobacterium sp.
GCCGCCAAAGGGCTGCAAAGGGTTTCATTACGGAGTACCCCCTGACGGCACCGTCGCAGGAACGGGCGGGGCCGGACTCGGCGCGCCGGCCGGCGGCGCGTCGGGGGCCGGCGGCACGGCGCCCACTGCATCGAGCGGTGCGGCGACTCCGGGCAGACTGTCCAGAATGATCCGGACGTTGACCGCGCGGCGGTCGGGTGGGCCGGCAAACAGTCGTTGTAGCCGCTCCCGATACTCGCGTGCGGTATCGGCGATCGCATCCGGTGGGATGAGGCCGGGGGCGACGTCGGTGAGGGTCTTGATCATGTTGGTCAGCGGCGCGAGGTCGGTACTGTGACTGCCCACCAGGCGTCCCGCGGCACCGAAGAGGTCGGTCGAGGCGAGCTTGATCGTGGGCTTGAAGGTGTTCTGCCAGAAGTCCTCGGTGGCGCCGTCGAGAGCTCCGTGGAGGAATCCGTCGCCGGTCTTGAGGGCGGCGTCGACGAATCCTGGGAAGGCGGCGCTGATTCCGGTCGCGTTGGCCATGAGTCGCTCGGTGCTGACCGTTTGCACCTTGGCGACCGAGTTGGCGACGACCAGCATCGTTTCGAGCAGCGGATCGAGCCCGTCGAGGTAGCTCGTGGTCCGCTCGATGACGTCGATGAGCTGCGGCGTCAACACCCCGTGGGAGATTTGCCCGAGCCGTTGCAGCAGGGCCTGCAGGGTGAAGTTGCCCGTGGGTACGACGTGGATGGAGGTGCCATTGGTCAACGGCCGGCCGCCCAGGCCCGGGCGCAGATTGATGCCCGTGACGCCGAAGTAGTTGGCGGGTCGAAAGTCCAGGCCCATCGTGTCGGTCAGGCCGGCAGTCGGGCCGCTGTGCAGGTCGGTGGTCAGGCGAATGCCTCCGGCCGGCAGGCTCGTGACCTCGCGGACCTCGCCGACCTTGACGCCATTCATCATCAACGCGGTCCCGGGTTGCACGCCTTCACCGGCGTACGGGGACTCGATCGTGACGGCGAGCAGATCGGACGGACGGCCCGTGAAGGGTTGGATGATCAGCACTGCCGCCACGGCGCTGACGATGGCGACCACCGCCAGGCCGATGACCACGAGCCGGCGAGCTTCCTGCTCGTCTGAGAGTTTGCGGAATAGCACCTGTGCAGCCACCTATCCCTTGAACACGAACAGGGGTTCGACGCCCCACAGGACGATGGTCAGGATGACGTCGAGCACCATGATCGCGACCAGGCTGGCGCGCACGGCTCGCCCGGAGGCCCGACCGACGCCGACGGGACCGCCGGTGGTGAAGTAGCCGTAGAAGCAGTGGATGAGCGTCACCGCACCGCAGAACACCGTCGCCTTCAACAGCGAGTAGACGATGTCGCCGAACGGGAGGAACTGGATGAAGTAGTGCTGGTAGGTACCGCCCGGCTGATCGTGGAAGACCCGGATCACGGTGCTGGACACGAAGAAACTGGTCACGAGCGTGAGCAGGAATCCGGGAACGACCGTGACCATCGCACCGACCAGGCGGGTACCCACTACGAACGGAATCGCCCGAAGACCAAGGGCTTCCACGGCGTCGATCTCTTCGGAGATCCGCATCGCACCGATTTCGGCCGTCATGCGGCACCCGGCCTGTGAGGCGAAGGCGATGCCCGCCACCAGCGGGGCCATCTCGCGGACGTTCGCCAATCCTCCGACGATTCCCGACAGCGCGCCGAACCCGATGAGATTCAGCGTCGAGTAGGCCTCCACGGCCACCGTGCCGCCGATCGCGATGCCCAGAATGACCAGCACACTGATCACCCCGCCGTCGACGATGATCGAGCCCCGACCCCAGGCCAGGTCGTTCATGGCATGCAGGGTTTGCCGCCGATATCGGCGGAGTGTCACCGGGAGCAGCCACAGGGTCACCCCGGTGAAGACGACGAACTGGCCGATCTGACCAAAGACGCTCTGCGCGAGTCGCATCGACGCCAGTCGGCTGGCGAATCTGACCGCGTGCGAAGACGGGCGGGCGGCCGGAGGGGCCATCAGGAAACCTCCATGGGAAAGAACATGGTCTGCAGCTGCGTGATCGCCAGGTTGACGATGGCAATGCAGACGACGTTGAGCACGACGGAAGAGTTCACGGCATCGGCGACGCCGCGCGGCCCACCCTTGGCTTCCATTCCGCGCAGGCACGACACCACGGCGACCAGGCCGCCGAAGATCAGCGACTTGCCGACCGTGAACCAGACGTCGGTCACCGACGCGAACGTGCCGAAGGATTGCCAGAAGCTTCCGGCAGTCACCCCGCTGACCCCGACGGCCAGTGCGAAGGACGCCGCCACCGCCGAGGCGATGATGATCGAGCACAGCATCGGCGCGATGATCAACAGCGCCAGGAACCGCGGGACGACCAGGTGGCGCACCGGATCGATGCCGAGCACCCGCAGCGCATCGAGTTCTTCGCGGATCGCGCGGGCGCCCAGGTCCGACGCGATGGCCGACGCCGCGGCCCCACCCATGAGCAAGCCGGCAGTCACCGGCGCACCCTGGCGCACGATGCCGACTCCGCTGGCTGCGCCTACGAGCGAACTCGCACCCACCTGGTTGACCAAGCCGGCCGTTTGGATCGAGACGATCGCGCCGATGGGGATGGCCATCAGGAGCGCGGGGGTTGCGGTGACCTTGAGCAGCGCCCAGGCCTGAACCAGGGTTTCGCCGACCGGAAGTTGCAGAGTGAAGGTGTCGAGGATCGCGTAGCGCAACACCGAGAGCGCGACCAACACCCCACGACCGATGGTGCCGACGCTACGTACCGGCACCGAGACGACGTGGGCGACCACACGCGTGATCTTGCGCCAGACGTTGTTCGCTGAAACCCGCGCGAAACGGTGCTGCCCCGGGGTCGGCGGCGCTGTCGGGGAGGGCTGTTCCGTGGTCGCTACCTGCAAGGCCGTAGATCCCTAATAGCTGCGCAACTTGCGGTACAACACCCACCACTTGCTCGAAATTGCATGGTGATGAGTCCTGTCTCCTACGGATGATGCCTATGAACGTATGATTCGTACCACACCTTACTGACTACTTGTCAATCCTCGGACTCACCGCACATCGGTTTGCCCTCGGGCCACGTGCCCGACCATTGCGGCCGTTGCGCGGCCCCCGGTTCTCGGCTTGGCGGCAGCCCAGGGGGCTTGAGGTGCGCGGATTTCACTTACGGCTGCGCCAGTTACCGCCGAGGCCGAGCGGAGCGAGGCAGTCATCCGGTCAATCACAAACGTGAGAGCGATGGATTCTGCTGCCCCACCGTTTCGCTCGTTGCAGTGACGGGCCCACGAACCATGCCGTTTGACTGCCGTGGATGCCGGCGCTGACGTTCGACAATTGCTGCCAGAGCCAGTAGAACGTCTCCCCCTGGTACATCGGGAAGTACTCGTCGCCGAGATAGTCCAGATTCTTCGTCAGCGCCTGCGCCCGCGGCGTGAGATAGGCCAGGGACTGATCGAGGTTGGCCAGCACCGCGTCGGCGATCTGTTGGTTACCGGCGACCCCGTAGTCGCCATTGCTTCTGGTCAGGTTGTCGTCGAACCGCTCGATCTGCGTGATCAACGGATCGTATTGAGCGTTGAACCACTGGCACAGTTCCCGCTCGGCCGTGATGTCCGCCGGGGTGACCTCGTTACGCGTTTCGTCGTACGGGCGGGGGAACTTCGGTTGCCAGTCACTGGCTACGGGAACGATGACCGGAAGGGGTGGGGCGATCTCGTCCACCGTGGGCTCGGCGTTGGCCGCCGGACCAGCCAGCACGGAGCCGACCAGTCCCGCAATCATCAAAACGCCCATCAATGGGCTAGCAATTCGGTGCACTTCATGCCTCTTTACTGGTCTGAACTATGTGGCGCGTAGGCAGTCGGCCAAATCGGTGTGCATGACGGTACTCATGGGTGGAGCGTTCGCATAGCCCCGGCGGCTGGCCGTCAGCTTTTTGCAAGTACCTGCCCGGACCCGGCTCGGGAATCCAACCCGCATAGGCCAGCAGCCGTTGAGTTACGCAAACTGTTGGGAAGTTGCCCGCAAGTGCGCTACCGTGGGCCTCCGCAAGGCGGCTACTGCCAATGACGACGAACGGGGTGATCGATGCGCCGACGCCGACTGCTCTCCATGTCCTCGGTCTCGCTGGCGGCGCTCGTCACGCTGACTCCGATGGCCCCGCCCGCGCAGGCCGACCCGCAGTCACCGTTGGGGCAGGCGATCGTCGCCCTCCGGTCCGCATCCTCTTGCCCCGCGCTGCAGTCCGATCCCCTCGTCACCCGGGTTGCGGCGATGGCGAGTCAGTCGACCAGCGACTACATCACGCATCGCAGCGCGGCGGTACCCTTCACCGACCCCATGCCGGCACTGTCGACCATCGGGTACGCCGGCTCCAAGGCGCTCCTGCTCTCCGGTTACGGCCCAACCCAATCCGACGCCTTGCACGCCCTGGTACTTCAATGGCAGGGACTCAAGCCCGACTGCTCGTACCAACAATTCGGGACGAACACCTGGCACGGTGACGCCGGCTTCGAGTTGGCGTCGGTCGTCCTTGCCACCCCTGCGCACTAGGGCAGCCGCATAACCACTCGTCGCTGCAAAGGCTCATCGACTCCACCTTCAATTGGCAGTTTCGCCACTTTAATGGCAAAGCGAGTACGCATCCTTGACTTGGAGTGACGCACGGCACTACGGTGGCCAGATGCTCGGCCTCGAAACCCTGCCGACGCATCGACCGGCCGCTCGTGCGACCAGCCCTTTCGTCACAGTGACATTTTGCTCGATCGCGACGACGGAGGCGGCGTGCCGTTCGAATACGCCCGACGACTTCGGAGTCCGTGCATGACCCATGTGCTACGCAGCCGCCCCTCCCACCGGAGTTGGCTTTGCCTGGCAATGGCTTTCGCCATCGTCAGCAGCTTCGTGACGTTGGCTGCGGCGCCCCGCGGTCACGCTGAGCCAGCGGAAAACCAGCCCCCGCAGCCCTATCCGGAATTGCGGTACTTCACCGAGATCGATGCCGCGCCCTACGCCATGTCCGATCCACCCGGCGCATCGCTGCCGGATCAACCCGGCTACTGGTTCACCACCGCGCAGGGACTGAGCTGCGGAATCTGGTTCCGTGGCAGCTTTGGCTGCACGGGCGGCATTCCCGGGGCACCGCCGGGGATCGACAAGATCGGATGGATCACCGGTGATACTCGCGTGCACTATGACTGGACGTTGGCGATCAGATTCCCACCGCCCCGTGGGTCGGCTCCCATTCCGCCGTTGTCCTTCATCTCCGTGGAGGGCACCAGGTGCGCGACCACGGTCGACCTCAGCACCTATTGCGAGCGTGGCCCCTTCCGATTCCTCATCACCCCGACGCATACCTGGCTGAACGGCATATGATGCTCAACCCGGCCACACACCACATCCGACGCTTCGGCGCCGCCGCCCTAACCGCCTTCGTGGCAACGGCTTTGGCCAGTCCGGCCCAGGCGGCGCCCGCTCGGAGCCCCTACCCGGATTCCAGTGGCTATCAACCCGTGTCGAGCACGTGGATCTACCGGGTCGTCGGCGAGGACGGCGTCTGGTTCACCAGTCCGGTGGGATTGCGCTGCGGCATCGCCGACGACGGCAGCTATGGCTGCTCGGGCGACTTGCCAGGCGCGCCCGCCGGCGACAACGAGGTCGCCTGGTTCGTCGGTGACCCGTTCCCTCGGCTGTATCACACTGACGAGCCCCGATTTTCGTCACCAGCGGGGCAGACGATCGTCCGCGAGCAGACCTACCTCGAGTATCGCGGCTCTCGATGTGCGACAACGCGCGACTCGGCGATCTACTGCATTCATGGTGACGACCCCAATAGTCAGCTCATGGTGACGACATCGATGACGTGGCGCGGTGCCGACGCGGTACCAAGTAGCTGATGCGACGGTCGCCGGGACACCGTTAGCTCCGTAGGAAGTGAAGTACCCATGCAATTCTCCGAGCTACCCGATCCACCGTTCGACGCGCTGGCAGGTTCAGCAGCGGCCTGGACGTTCATGGGTGCCAACATCGTGGCCGCCTCGGTCGCGCTGATATGGGCGCTTGTCTGGGTCCTCCGCCACCGTGATCCAATGCCGTTGTACTGCATGCTCGGTGGGTTCCTCGCCATGTTCGCCAACGAGCCGATCCTCGACCGGCTGATGCTCGTCTGGTACCCGGTGAACAGCCCGTTGATCACGATGAATCTCTACGGAACGCCGATGCCGCTCTACTTGTTGATCGGCTACCCGTGGTACGTCGGTCTGGGCGCCTTCGTCGTCCACCGGGCGCTCAAGGAAGGGATTTCCTCGGCGGGCCTGTGGCGCATCTTCGGCGTCATCGCGGTCCTGGACGTGATCATCGAACTTCCGTCGACATTGGCGGGCGTGCACATCTACTACGGACCCCAACCGAACTTCTTCCAGTACGGGTTGTCGGTCACCATCCCGTTCGTGATGTCTGCGGTCGCAATTGGCTGCGGTTTCG
>JAHFVB010000301.1:0-2730 GCA_023264755.1 Mycobacterium sp.
GGCGACGACGGTGGCCCTGGTCGGCGATTCGCACGCCACGATGTGGAGTCCGGCGTTCCAACAGGTCGCCAACCAGCAACGCTGGCGGTTGGAAACCTTGACCAAGGCGGCCTGTCCCCTGCTGGAGCTGCCCATCGGCAACGTCATTCGGCGCGTGGTCTCGCAATGCGAGCAATGGCGCGCGGCGGTCGTCGCCCGGCTGCAGGCGGAACGTCCAAAGCTGATCGTGGTGGACATGTGGCGGGGCTACGTGGCCGGTGAAGGCGGCTACGACCCGGGCTGGACGACCTACAACGCGGAGTGGATCGACAGCCTGACCCGGCTGGTTCGCCAACTGCGCGGCACCGGTGCGAAGGTGCTGGTGCTGGGACCCGTACCCAATCCGTTGGTGTCGGTGCCGATCTGCGTGTCCGGCCACCTCGAGGACGCGACGGCCTGCGCGCCCGCGCGGTCCAAGGCCGTCGACGAATCCGGCATCGCTGCCGAGTCGGCCGCCACCGAGGCCGGGGGCGGGCAGTACGTCGACCTCACCGAGCTGTTCTGCGCAGCCGAGCGCTGCCCGGTCATCGTGAGCAACACCTTGGTCTACTTCGACTGGACCCACGTGTCCGTCGAATACTCCCGGCTGTTGGCGCCGGTATTCCGGGCGCTGGCCGACCGCGAGCTGGCCGGTAGGTGACGCTCAGGCGCTGCGTGCGGTCACGATGTCGTCGGCGAGCGGGGCGATCGCGCCGATGATCTGCGCCACGGTCTGGTCCGGCACCCCGGCCGCCGCGAGGCTGTCGGTCAGATGTCCCGCCACCAGATTGAAGTGGTCGATGGTGATACCGCGGCCCTGATGAACCCGGCGCATCGATCCGCCGGTGTAGGGCTCCGGTCCGCCCAGCGCGGCGGCGAAGAATTCGACCTGTTTGGCCCTGAGCCGGTCCATGTTGGTCCGCTTGAAGAAGCCCGCCAGTTGGTCATCGGCCAGCACGCGTTCGTAGAAATCCTCGACGACCGATTCCAACGCCGCAGTACCACCGATTGTTTCGTAGATACTGTCCATGCCACATCAGGCAACTCCGTTGCCGTTGCGCGGCATTTGCCCTGGCGTATCCGGCGGGGAAACTCGTGCTCACAACGCGCCCCCGGCTCCGGTGAGGCCCCGTGGGTGAGGCCCGTGACCGCTCAGACGGCGGGGCAGTAGTGCATGGGGTTGCCGCGCTCGTCGAGCGGGGGCAGGTTGCGGGCCGGGGTCTGCACCAGGGGCGCATCGGCGGGAATCCGGCCGGTGGCGCGGTCCCAACCCGCCCGCGACCGCGGGTGATACCGCATCCGGGTGGGCACCAGCTTCCAGACCATCAGCACGACGTCGCAGAAGCGGCGGAACACCCACTCGTCGCGGCTCGACCACGTGTAGCCCATGAGCTCTCGGATGGGCGGGTCGTAGAGCCCGACGGTGAGCCACACGTAGGCGGGCCCCAGCGCCTTGCGCTGAATCCGCCACATCCACTTGGGCATCCACGACAGGAACGGTGGCCGATCCAAGGTCGACAGGTCCAGCACGGCACGCGCTGCGTAGTGATTCTCGACGACGTTGCGGCACATGTGATCCCAGTAGACCTGGAAGTCCTCCCAGGTCTGCGGAACCGGACGCATGCTCATGCCGTACATCCGGTACCACTGGATGTGCTCGTCGAAGAGCTGCCGCTTCTGGGCCTCGGTGAGGCCTCCGTCGAAGCGCTCGGCGACGATCAGAGTGCCCTTGAAGAAGATGGCGTGCGCCCAGTAGAAGACGTCGGGGTTGAGCGCGTGATAGCGCCTACCCTGCTCGTCGACTCCCTTGATGTCGACGTGGTAGTCCCGGACCTCGGCGCCCGTCTGAGGCGCCCGGTCGCCGTCGAAGACGACCCCACCGATCGGGTACAGCGAGCGCATCAGCCGCGGGACGCGCTCCCGGAAGAACGTCGAGTGCTGCTCGACCGCCGCGCCCAGCTGGGGGTGCATGTTCTGCATCGAACCGTTCCACAGCCCCTGCAGCATGCCGCGCCAGTCGCCGAAGTACTTCCACGTCAGGGAATCGGGCCCGAGCGCCTCCGGAGGTGCGTCGTACCCGCCCGAGGTCACCGGACACCCCGTGGCGACGGCGGGCTCGTCGGCCGCCGCGCTGGTTACCGAGCACACGTCGGAAGTATCTTGAGTCACTGGCGAACTTCCCCTTGGATGTCAGACGACAATCTGACTACGAGTGTTGTCAACCCGAGTCTAGGAGTGACGTGTCTTCCGGTCAACGACGGGGCCGATGGTCTGGCGTGCCACTGCAGGACCGGCAAACGCTGCGCCGCGACGAACTCGTCGCGGCCGGAGTGCAATTGCTGGGGGGCGCGGCCGGCCCGGCGCTCACGGTGCGCGCAGTGTGCCGCGCCGCCGGCCTCACGGAACGCTACTTCTACGAGAGCTTCGCCGACCGGGACGAGTTCGTCCGGGCCGTCTACGACGACGTGTGCAGCACCGCGATGGCCGCGCTCACCACCGCCGAGACGCCGCGCGAGGCCGTCGAGCGGTTCGTAACGCTGATGGTCGATGACCCGGTCCGCGGGCGGGTGCTGCTGATCGCCCCGGAACGAGAACCGGTCTTGACGAAGTCGGGAGCCGAGTGGATGCCGAACTTCACGGCCCTGCTGCAGCACAAGCTGACGCGCATCACGGACCCGGCCAAGCAGGCCATGGTGGCTACTGGCCTGGTCG
>JAHFVB010000301.1:2740-6489 GCA_023264755.1 Mycobacterium sp.
GACTATTGCGTCGACATGCTGGTCAGCAGGGCAGCGGCCCGCTAACCGTTGGCGCCGGGCTCACCCGGGGTCTGTCCGAGGTCGGCGAGCTCCGCTTCCTCGCTCTGTGCGGCCTGGGCCTGCGCCTCGGCGGCCTTCTCGTCGTCGGCCGCCTTGGCCGTGGCGCCCTCCGGGCTGGCCAGCGAGGGGCCGGGGGACGTGGCGGTGGCGTAGCCGCCGTTGCAGTTCAGGTAGAACTGCACCGTATCCGCCACGTGGGCGCCGTCGTTCGCGCTGGCGAAGGGGGCATTCTGCGACCGGGTGACCAGGCAGTCGCCCTCGTCCTTCTTGTCGCCCACCCGGGAGGCGATGACCACCGTCTTCCCAGCGTCGCTCGCCGCGGACGAAGCGTCCGAGTACGACTGGCCGGCGTAGTCGTCCGCGGCAGCGACGGCACCGCCCAGCAGTGTCGACACGGCCAGCGCACCAATTGCACCGGCACCAACAACGATGAGGTTCTTCACGTGGTGACCTATCTCTCCGCGGGACGCAATACCTTGCTGGCGGGGATAATACCGCTGTGGACACCCCCGCGCAGCACTCCTAGGAGCCATTCACAAGAGGCAAAAGCCGTGGTTACCCTGCGGGTTGCCCAAAGCCGCTCCCAGCTTCGGCCTGGCAAGCTCCGCGAAGTGCGCCGACCTCGCGTCGGTCGCACAGCCCCTGGGAAACTCCCGTGTCTGGACTGAGAGCCGAAGGTCACTAGTGCGTCACACGTGCCCGAAGAACTTGAATGTCACCGGATTACACAGATATATTGAGTGCAACCAGCAGGTACAGATATCTTTGGAGGGGCCCATGGCGAAAGATCTGACCGATTTGCAGCTTCTGCAGGAACTCGAGCCCGTCGTCGAGCAGAACATCAATCGACACATGTCGATGCGCAAGGACTGGAACCCGCACGACTACATCCCCTGGTCCGACGGCAAGAACTACTACGCCCTCGGCGGCCAGGACTGGGACCCCGAGCAGTCCCAACTGTCGGAGGTCGCCCAGGTAGCGATGCTGCAGAACCTGCTCACCGAGGACAACCTGCCGTCCTATCACCGCGAGATCGCGATGAACTTCAGCATGGACGGCCCGTGGGGCTGGTGGGTCAACCGCTGGACGGCCGAGGAGAACCGGCACGGCATCGCCCTGCGCGACTACCTCGTCGTCACCCGCGCCATCGACCCGATCGAGCTCGAGGAGCTGCGCATCGAACAGATGACGCGTGGCTTCAGCCCGGGCCAGCACCAGCAGGGTGACATGTTCGCCGAGAGCCTGTTCGACTCGGTCATCTACGTGACGTTCCAGGAGCTGGCCACCCGGGTGTCGCACCGCAACACCGGCAAGGCGTGCAACGAGCCGATCGCCGATCAGCTGCTCGCGCGGGTCTCGGCCGACGAGAACCTGCACATGATCTTCTACCGGGACGTGTCGGCCGCCGGCTTCGAAGTCGCCCCCAACCAGGCGATGAGGGGCCTGCACCGGGTGCTGCGCAACTTCAAGATGCCCGGCTACACCGTGCCCGAGTTCCGCCGCAAGGCCGTCGTCATCGCCGTCGGTGGGGTGTACGACCCGCGCATTCACCTCGACGACGTCGTCATGCCGGTGCTGAAGAAGTGGCGCATCTTCGAGCGTGAGGACTTCACCGGTCAAGCCGCCGAAATGCGCGACGACCTGGGCAAGCTCGTCGAGGAGCTCCAGGACACGTGCGAGAAGTTCGAGGTCGCCAAGGTCCGTCGCCTCGAGCGCGAGCGCAAGGTGGCCGAGAAGAAGGCCATGAAGAACCTGTTGGTGTCGTCATCGGCAGCGTCCTAGCCCCAGTTACGCGCGAGTCGGCCCGATCCTCCCTGCGGATCGGGCCGTTCGCGTTGCGCAGCCCCGTCGTCCTGGCCCCGATGGCCGGAGTGACGAACGTTGCGTTCCGGACGTTGTGCCGCGAGCTGGAAATGGCCCGCGCCGGGACCGTCAGCGGGCTCTACGTGTGTGAGATGGTGACGGCGCGGGCACTCGTCGAGCGCCACCCGGTCACGATGCACATGACGACGTTCGCAGCCGACGAGTCCCCGCGGTCGCTGCAGCTGTACACCGTCGACCCCGACACCACCTTCGCAGCGGCCAGGATGATCGCCGACGAGGGCTTGGCCGACCACCTCGACATGAACTTCGGTTGTCCGGTCCCCAAGGTCACCAGGCGCGGCGGCGGGGCGGCCCTGCCGTTCAAGCGACGGCTGTTCGGTCAGCTGGTGGCCGCCGCCGTGCGCGGGGTGCAAGGCACGTCGATCCCGGTGACCGTGAAGTTCCGGATCGGCATCGACGACGGCCATCACACCCACCTCGACGCGGGCCGCATCGCCGAGCAGGAGGGCGCCGCCGCAGTCGCGCTGCACGCCCGCACGGCCGCCCAGCGCTACTCGGGCACGGCCGATTGGGAGCAGATCGCCCGGCTCAAGCAGCACGTCACCAGCATCCCGGTGCTCGGCAACGGGGACATCTTCGATGCCGACGACGCGGTCGAGATGATGGCGGTGACGGGCTGCGACGGCGTCGTCATCGGACGCGGCTGCCTCGGCCGGCCGTGGCTGTTCGCCGAACTCTCGGCAGCCTTCACCGGGCGGGAACGGCCGACGCCGCCGTCGCTGGGAGAGGTCGCCGACATCATGCGCCGCCACGGTGCGTTGCTGGCCGACCACTTCGGCGAGGACAAGGGCATGCGCGACATGCGCAAGCACATCGCCTGGTATCTGCACGGCTTCCCGGCCGGAGCCGACCTCCGACGGGCGTTGGCCCTGGTCAAGACCCTCGAAGAGCTCGACCAACTGGTCGCCCAGCTGGATCCCGAGGTGCCCTTTCCGCGGGCCGCCGAGGGCCCCCGGGGGCGGCAGGGCTCGCCGGGGTCGGTGGCGCTGCCCGATGGCTGGCTCGACGATCCGGACGACGCCACGGTGCCCCGGGGCGCCGACGTGATGAACTCGGGAGGCTGACCCGTCGCGGTATCGAGACCTGACCTACACCATCGCCGACTGGAAGCTTCTCAGGTTGTCTCAGTACGATGAGAACCCACATCACGGGGCTTCGAGTGGCGAAGTCCCGCTACGTGCTGCTACAAGAGCATGGAGCACGAGCAGGAATCCCTGTGCCAGGGTGCACGCAGCCCGGGGCGCGCGAATCTCCACGAGTCGGAGGCCGGTAGGACATGAGTGACGGCGACAACGCCACTCCCGGCCGCCATCCGCGAGGCCAGCCGGGCGACGACAGCCACAGACTTACCCGATCCCACCAGCCTCCGCCAGCCGCCGCGCCGTGGGAACGCGGGCGCAGCCAAGAGCAGCCCGCCGCCGAACCGGTCGAAGCACACGCTCCCGGCAGCGACGGCGCCATCACCGTGGCCGATCTGATCGCCAAGGTGTCCGGCGAACCGCCGGAAACGAGCGTCTCCGAGCCCACCCGGCACCGAGTCCCCGATCCCCCAGCGCCACCACCCCCTCTGCCAGTCCGGCCGCGGGCCGCCGAGCCGCGCGTGGAGCCCCGTGTCGAGCCCGTCGAGCCCCGTGTCGAGCCGCGCGTCGCGCCCCGTGTCGAACCCCTCGAGTACGAGCCCCGCGCCGAACCCCTCGAGTACGACCCGTCGACCGAGGTCATCCCCGTCGTGCCTGCGCACGCCTCGGAGTTGCCGATGCTCGCGGCCGAGCACCATCCCCCGGCGCACCCCGTGCGGATCGGGC
>JAHFVB010000302.1 GCA_023264755.1 Mycobacterium sp.
CCTTGGCGCCACTGCCGCCGCCAGAGCCAACCAACGCCTGGTCATCGGGCCGTGGGACCACGTCGATTGGGGCCGACCCGACTCCACTCCCGCGCCCATGCTGAAGGACATCGGGGCCGGCGCGGACAGCCCGATCAACGAGTTGATGCTCGACTGGTTCGACCACTTCCTCAAGGGCAAGGACCAGGGGTCGGACGACGGAGTGGCGGGTAAGCCCCGCGTCGACTACTTCGTGATGGGTGCCAACAAGTGGAGGTCGGCGCCGAGTTGGCCGTTGCCCCAGACCCAATGGACCAAGTACTACCTGTCGGGGGCCGGTGGCATGCCGGACCGCAACGGTGCGCTCGGGACGCAACCGCCGGGAGCCGAGCGGGCCGATACCTACGTCTACGACCCCGCGTACCCGGCCCCGAGCCTGGGCGGGCACTCCTGTTGCGGCGCGCAATCCGGCCCGCAGGGGCCCTACGACCAGACTCCGGTCGAACAGCGTTCCGACGTCTTGGTCTACCGCAGCGCGCCGCTGTCGAGTGATACCGAGGTGACCGGGCCCGCGACGGTCGAGCTATGGGCCCAGTCGTCGGCGCCGGATACCGACTTCACCGCCAAGCTGACGGTGGTCCGGCCCGACGGGGAAGTGATCAACCTCAACAACGGGATCATCAGAACGGCCTTCACAGCGTCTTTGTCGCGGCCCGAACCCCAGCTCCCCGGGCAACCCCACCAGTACCGGATCCAGATCTGGCCGACGAGCTATGAGTTCCGCGCCGGTGACCGCATTGGGCTCGAGGTCTCGAGCAGCGACTACCCGCAGTTCGCCCCCAACCCGAACACCGGGGATCCGTTCGGGCAGAGCACCACCGAACAGCCTGCGACACAAGCGATCCTGCACGACGCGGCCCACCCCTCGGTGCTGACGCTGCCGGTCATCCCGGCGGGTTCGGCGGGAGTCGACGCCTTCCCGAGGCCCTGAGCTAGGCCGACGCCCCCGTCAACGCCTTCTCGTCCTCGACGGCGAAGGTGTCCTCGAGTTGCAGCGGCGAGTAGTCGACGTCGATGTCCGCGACGGGGCGACCCCGAGCGCTGTTGATGGTCCCGAACCGGCGCAACCCCTTGTCGCTGGCGTACTGCATGGACTCCTCGGTGGTCAGGCCGAAGGGGATGTCGTTGCCGTAGGGGCGGTAGAAGTCGTCGGCATTGTTCAGGGCCAGCGGCATCAGTTCGTTCATCTTGGCCTCGAAGACGTCCCAGTTGGCGTCGTCGGCCGCGACGTGGCGCCGGCAGGTGAAGGTGCCCCACGCCATGTGCCTGCGCTCGTCGTCGCCGATGCGCCGCACCAGTTCCTGCATGCCGGGCAGGATGTGACGGTCCACGCAGATCTTGTGCCACATGAAGTAACCCGTCAGCGCCATCATGCCTTCGACGATGTGGTTGTAGACCACCGACGCCCGAACCTGTGCGGCCGGTGCGGGATCGGTCCGTAGGGCGTCGAGCGACTCAGGCAGCTGCTCGTAGAAGATCGCCCGGTACGACGGGGTGTCCACGTAGCCGTGTAGGTCGTCGGTGATGCCCACCGCGTCGAGCCACATCCGGAACACCTGGGTGTGCTTGGCCTCCTCGAAGGCGAACTGCGTCAAGTACAGCTCGTCTCCGAGCCGGCCCTCGGCCCGCATCGCGGACAGGAACGGCTGGATGTCCTCGGTGACCGCTTCCTCGCCCGCGATGAACTGGGCACACAAGCGCGTGGCGACGTCGCGCTCGAGTTCGGTGAGCGACTCCCAATCGGCTCGATCGCGGGAGAAGTCGATGTCGGCCGGGTTCCAGAACTTCGCGTTCCCGCCGGCCATCAACTTCAACGGCAAGCTGTCCCAGTTCAGCCCGCCGGCCCCAAGTGCGTTGAATCCCGTTCGTGTCATGGAGGACCTCCTCAGGTCAGTTCCGATGGTCCTCCTTCGGGCTCCACAAATCCGTGACTTGTGGAGTTTTCGCGGCGGTCTGCGCCGCTGAGACTCCACGAGTCGCGGGGGGCTTCTGTGGTGGGGCTTGCGGTGGTGAGGTCTTCCTGTTGACGTGCGGCCCGAGGCAGAGAATCATGTGTTGCGTAAAGCACTACACGTTGCGCAATACGCAACAACTGGAGGATCGCTTGGCCGCCCCCAAAGTCGTCGTCATCGGTGCGGGCATCGTCGGAGCCTCGTTGGCCGACGAACTCACCGCGCGTGGCTGGACCGACGTCACAGTGCTCGACCGCGGGCCGTTGTTCGCCACCGGCGGCTCGACGTCACACGCGCCCGGCCTGGTGTTTCAGACCAACCCGTCGAAGACCATGTCCGAGTTCGCGAAGTACACCGTGGACAAGTTCGGCGCGCTCGAGCATCCCGGCGGCTGGGCCTTCAATCCCGTCGGCGGCCTCGAGGTGGCCGCGACGCCGGAGCGCTGGGCGGACTTGCATCGCAAGGCCGGCTGGGCGCAGTCCTGGGGCATCGCGGGTGAACTGCTGAGCCCGGGGCGATGCGCGGAACTGCATCCGCTACTCGATGCCGGCCGCATCCTCGGTGGATTCCACACCCCCACAGACGGTTTGGTGAAGGCGCTACGCGCGGTGGAGGCGCAGGCACAGACTGCCACGGCGCGTGGAGCCAAGTTCCGGCCCAACACCGAGGTGCTCGGAATCCTCGACGACGGCAAGCGGGTCATCGGGGTCCGGACCGCGGCCGGCGACCTCGCCGCCGACGTCGTGGTGTGCTGCGCGGGCTTCTGGGGCGCCCAGTTGGCCAAGCAGGTCGGACTCGTCGTGCCCCTGGTGCCGATGGCGCACCAGTACGCGACGACCGGACGCATCGAGCCGTTGGTGGGCCGCAATACCGAAACGGCCGAGGCCGGACTGCCGATCCTGCGGCACCAGGATCAAGACCTCTACTTCCGCGAGCACGTCGACCGCATCGGCATCGGCTACTACGGGCACGCCCCGATGCCGGTGGACATGTCGACCCTGACCGCCGACACCGCCGGTGAGCAGATGCCCTCAATGCTCCCGTTCACCGAGGACGACTTCGCTCCCGCCTGGCGCGAATCGGCGAAACTGCTTCCCGTGCTCAATGATTCGAAACTCGAGCAGGGCTTCAACGGCATCTTCTCGTTCACCCCGGACGGCTTCTCCATCATGGGTGAGCACCGCGAGCTCAGCGGCTTCTGGGTGGCCGAGGCAGTCTGGGTGACCCACTCGGCCGGCGTCGCGAAGGCCACCGCCGAATGGATCATCGACGGCACCCCGACCGTCGACGTCCACGAATGCGACCTGTACCGCTTCGAGGACGTGGCGCGCAGCGACGACTTCATCCTCACCACCAGCGCGCAGGCGTTCGTCGAGGTGTACGACATCATCCACCCGCACCAGTTCCGAGAGGCGTTGCGGGGGTTGCGCACCAGCCCCTTCTACCACCGCCAGCAGGAGTTGGGGGCGTTCTTCTACGAAGGCGGCGGGTGGGAGCGGCCGGCCTGGTTCGAGGCGAATGCCGCACTGGCGCAACGGCTGCGCGCCGACGGGTTACCCTTCCCGGAGCGCGACGACTGGGCGGCGAAGTTCTGGTCGCCGATCGCCATCGCCGAGGCGCACTGGACCCGTGAACACGTGGCCATGTACGACATGACCCCACTGACGCGCTACGAGGTGACCGGCCGCGGAGCTGCCGCGCTGCTACAACGGCTCACCACCAACGACGTCGACAAGAGCGTCGGATCGGTCACCTACACCTTGCTGCTGGACGAAAACGGCGGCATCCGCAGCGATCTCACCGTCGCGCGGCTGGCTGCCGACCGCTTCCAGGTGGGTGCCAACGGCCCGTTGGACTTCGACTGGATAACCCGGCATCTCCCCGAGGACGGCAGCGTGACGGTGCGCGACATCACCGGAGCGACGTGTTGTGTCGGCGTGTGGGGCCCCGCGGCGCGGGAGCTGGTGGCGCCGTTGTGCCCCGACGACCTGTCGCATGCGGGGTTCAAGTACTTCCGCGCCCTGCAGACCTACCTGGGCGCCATCCCGGTGACCATGATGCGGGTGTCCTACGTCGGCGAACTCGGCTGGGAGATCTACGCCGACGCCGCCTACGGTGCGGCACTGTGGGACCTGTTGTGGGAGGCCGGTCAACCGCACGGTGTGATCGCCGCGGGCCGAATCGCGTTCAACGGCTTGCGGATCGAGAAGGGCTACCGGTCGTGGGGCACCGACGTGACCACCGAGCATCAACCGGCCGCCGCCGGGCTGGACTTCGCCGTGCGCATGACCAAGGGCGACTTCGTCGGCAAGGCGGCGCTGGAGCAGGCTTCGGCCCCGACGAAGACGTTGCGCAGCATCGTCTTCCACGACCCCACTGCGGTGGTGCTGGGCAAGGAACCGGTGTATCTCGTCAGCGGCCGGCAGGAGCGCAGCGACCAGGGGATCGGTAGCGCCGGGTGTGTGGGTTACGTGACCAGTGCGGGCTACTCGGCGACCGTCGGGCGCTGCCTGGCCTATGCGTGGCTGCCGGCCGCGACGCAGCCGGGTGACGTGGTCGAGGTCGACTACCGCGGTAGTCGTTACGGGGCAACGGTGCACGAGGAGCCGGTGGTGGACGCGGAAATGACTCGGATCAGGCGATGAGCGCCTGCGCGAAGAGCAGAGGGCGGCGATGAGCGCTTCATATGACGTCATCGTCGTCGGGCTCGGTGGCATGGGCAGCAGCGCGGCCTACCACCTGGCCAGTCGTGGCCAGCGGGTGCTGGGGCTGGAGAAGTTCACCCCGGCCCACGACCGCGGCTCCAGTCACGGCGGCTCGCGCATCATCCGCCAGTCGTACTTCGAGGATCCGGCCTACGTGCCACTGCTGCTGCGCGCATACGAACTGTGGGAGCAGCTGGCACGAGACACCGGACGCGAGGTGTACCGGATCACCGGCGGACTGTTCAGCGGCCCACCCGACTGCCTCACGGTCGCGGGCAGCCTGCGCGCCGCGCGGGAGTGGGGGCTGTCGCACGAGGTGCTGGACGCGGCCGAGATCCGGTCGCGATTCCCGAACTTCACGCCTCAGCAGGGCGATATCGCGCTGTACGAGGGCAAGGCCGGCTTCGCCCGCCCGGAGTTGACCGTGCAGGCGCACCTCTACCTGGCCGGGCGCGCCGGTGCCGAACTGCACTTCGGCGAGCCGGTGCTGGACTGGGCCGAGACCGCCGACGGCGTACGGGTCACCACCGAGCGCGGGAGCTACACCGCGGGACAACTGGTGATCTGTCCGGGCGCGTGGGCCCCGCAGCTGCTCGCCGAGTTCCACATCCCGATCACCGTCGAACGTCAGGTGCTGTACTGGCTGGACCCGATCGGTGGCCCGGCGCCATTCGAGGATCACCCGATCTTCATCGACGAGAACGCCGCAGGCCAGCAGATCTACGGCTTCCCCGCCATCGACGGGCCGGCCGGTGGGGTCAAGGTGGCCTTCTTCCGCAAGGGCATCGTCTGTACGCCCGAATCCATCGACCGGGTGGTGCATCCGCAGGAGATCGAGGAGATGCGGGCCCGGGTCGGCGAGCTGTTGCCGGCGCTCGACGGCCCCTGCGTGCATTCGGCCACCTGCATGTACTCCAACACCCCCGACGAGCACTTCGTCATCGCTCGGCATCCCGACAGTACGAATGTGACGGTGGCGTGCGGCTTTTCGGGGCACGGGTTCAAGTTCGTGCCCGTGGTCGGGGAGATCCTCGCCGACCTGGCCATCGACGGGCAGACTGCGCATCCGATTTCGTTGTTCGACCCGAAGCGACTGGTGACCACGTGAACACGATCAATACGCCGCCCGCGCTGCGCTCCACCCTGGCCGGCGCCCACTACACCAGCGCGGAGCTGTTCGCCGCCGAGCAGGAACACGTCTTCGAGGCGTCGTGGTTCTGCGCGGCTCGTTCGGCGGAGCTCGCGACGCCGGGCACGTTCAAGAAGGTCCAGGTCGGCCGGGAGAGCGTGTTGCTGGTGCGGGACCGCGACGGGCTGCTGCGCGCATTCCTCAACGTGTGCCGCCACCGCGGCGCTCAGCTGTGTACCGAGGACGAGGGCGAAGTGCGGCGCAACCTGCGCTGCCCGTACCACTCCTGGACCTACGCGCTCGACGGAAAGTTGGTGGCGGCGCCCAACATCGGGACGCTGACCGACGACGACGGCGCCCCGATCGACCGCTACCGGTACGGGCTGGTGCCGGTCGCGCTCACCGAGTGGCTGGGGTACGCCTGGGTGTGTCTGTCCGACACCCCGCCGCCGTTCGAGGACGTCGTCGCCGAAGCCACCAGAACCCTCGGCGATGCCGACGCCATCAACCGGTACGGCATCGGCGGCCTGGACGTCGGCCGCCGCATCGTCTACGACGTGGCCGCCAACTGGAAGCTGATCGTCGAGAACTTCATGGAGTGCTATCACTGTTCGACGATCCACCCCGAGCTCGTCGACGTGTTGCCCGAGTTCTCCCG
>JAHFVB010000624.1 GCA_023264755.1 Mycobacterium sp.
AACGTGGCCAGGGTGGCCCGTGCGCTCGGCGCCTCGGTGGTCGCGATGTATCCGGCGGGTGGAGCCAGTGGTGACCTCGTCACCGAACTGCTCGAACGGGCCGGGGTACCCCTGTCCCGGATCCCGATCGGCGAGCCGACCCGGGAGAGCTTCACGGTCAACGAACGCAGCACCGACCGGCAGTACCGGTTCGTGCTGCCCGGGGCCGCGCTGAGCGTGGCCGAGCAGGAGGAATGCCTGAGCCGGCTGCGCCGACTGGCGGCCTCGGCCGACTACGTGGTCGCCAGCGGCAGCCTGCCGCCTGCGCTCTCGCCGGATTTCTACAACCGCATCGCCGACGTGTGCGTCGAACTGGACGTGCCGCTGATCCTCGACGCCTCCGGCAGCGGGCTGCGACACCTGGTGGGTGGCCGGGTGTTCCTGCTCAAGCCCAGCGTGCGCGAGCTGCGGGAATGCGTCGGCCGCGAGTTGCGCGACGAAACCGAGCAACTGGCGGCGGCGCGCGAACTCATCGAACGGGGACGGGCCCGCAACGTGCTGGTATCCCTCGGGGCGCAGGGGGCACTCCTGGTCAGCTCCGAAGGTGCCCAACGCCATCCAGCCGTCGCCGTTCCGCCGGGCAGCGGCGTCGGTGCGGGCGATGCCATGGTCGCCGCCGTCACCGTCGGGCTCAGCAGGGGCTGGTCGCTGGCGAAGTCGGTCCGGCTCGGCATCGCCGCGGGCGCCGCCATGCTGAAGACCCCTGGCACGGCCGCCTGCCTGCGGGCCGACGTCGAGGAGTTGTTCGAGGCGACTCCGGAACCGATCGAACTGGCGCCGAGCCCATCCGGGCAATAGCGGCCCGCTGCTTTGGGCTCCCCTCCGAGTGACCTTCGGCCCTGGCTGGCCAGTTGCCGTTGTGGGAGGTTGACGATGTTGTCGGGCAACGCATCCGGTTGAAGTCGGGAGCGCCCGATACGCCAAGAGAGGACATGGCATGCAAGGGTCTTCATACGTCCGCTTCTTCGAGGACATCGGCATCGAGGACGTACCTTCGGTGGGTGGCAAGAACGCCTCGCTTGGCGAGCTGTTCCAGAAGCTGTCCGCCCACGGCGTGCGCGTCCCGCACGGCTTCGCCATCACTGCGGCGGGCTACCGCCACATGCTCGACGAGGCGGGCGTCTGGGAAGCCCTGCACGCCGAACTGGACGGCATCGACCCCGCCGACGTCGCCGCCTTGGCCCGGAAGGCCAAGCGCGCCAGGGAGCTCGTCTACGGAGCGGGCCTGCCCGCCGACTTGACCGCCGACATCCTCGCCGCCTATCGCGAACTGCAGCGCGAATACGGCGAGGAGGTCAGCCTCGCGGTGCGCAGCTCGGCCACTGCCGAAGACCTACCGACGGCGAGCTTCGCCGGTCAGCAGGACTCGTACTTGAACATCAAGGGCGAACAGAGTCTGCTCGACACCTGCCGCCGGTGCTTTGCCAGCCTGTTCACCGACCGCGCCATCCACTATCGGATCGACCAGGGTTTCGACCACTTCAAGGTCTCGCTGTCGATCGGCGTGATGAAGATGGTGCGGTCCGACGTCGCCTCGTCCGGGGTGATGTTCTCCCTCGACACCGAATCGGGCTTTCGCGACGTCGTCTTCGTCACCGGTGCCTACGGGCTCGGTGAGAACGTCGTTCAGGGGGCCGTCGATCCGGACGAGTTCTACGTTCACAAGCCGACTTATCTGACCGGTCATCGCGCGGTGCTGCGCCGCCGGCTCGGCGACAAGGCCGTGAAGATGATCCTCGTCGACGGTGAGACCAAGAACACGACGCGCAACGTCCCAACGCCCAAGGCCGACCGGCAACGGTTCTGCCTCACCGACGCGGACGTGCTGGAGTTGGCCGGCTACGCCTGCGCAATCGAGGCGCACTACGGCAGGCCGATGGACATCGAGTGGGCCAAGGACGGCGTCGACGGAAAGCTCTACATCGTCCAGGCCCGCCCGGAGACGGTCGTCTCCCAACAGAGCGTGACCGCACTGGAGACCTACGTGCTCGACTCCCGCGGCGAGTTGCTCGCCGAGGGGCGCTCGGTCGGCGAGCGGATCGCGTCGGGCACCGTGAAGCGGATCGAGCACCTCACCCAGTTGGCCGAATTCGAGCCCGGCCAGGTGCTGGTCGCCGACACCACCACCCCGGACTGGGAACCGGTGATGAAGACCGCCGCGGCGATCGTGACCAATCGCGGCGGACGCACCTGCCACGCGTCGATAATCGCCC
>JAHFVB010000303.1:0-1826 GCA_023264755.1 Mycobacterium sp.
GGCGAGTTGCTTCAACTGGCCCAGCTGGTCGACCCGCTCCTCGTGTGACCGCGCCAGCGGCTCGGCGATCAGGCAACTCACCCCCGCGGCGCGGTAGGCCGACAAGCGCTGTTTGACCTGCTCGACCGAGCCGATGAGCGCGATCGACCGAACGAAGTCGTCGGGCACCGCGGCGGCCGCCTCCTCCTTCTTGCCCTGCAGGTAGAGCGCCTGGATGGTCTCGGCTTCTGCCGCATAGCCATAGCGGCTGAACAGGGTGTGGTAGAAGTTCTTGCCCTTGGCGCCCATGCCGCCGACATAGAGCGCGACGTGGTTGCGCACGCCGGTCAGCGCTGCCGCCTGGGCGGGCTGGTCATCGGTGAGTAGGAGGAAGGTCTGGACGGCGATGCCGAGCTGGCCAAGTTCCGGATCGCGTTTGGCGCGGCCCGCGGCCAGCGCCTCGCCGAAGGCGAGTTCGGCGAGTTCGGGATGGAAGAGGAAGGGCTGCCACTCGTCGAAGAGCTCGGCGGCCAGGGCGACGTTGCGCGGTCCGATCGCGGCCAGCAGCATGGGAATCCGTTCGCGCAGTGGCCGATTCATCATGCGCAGTGGCTTGCCCAACCCGCTACCACCGGCTTCGGCGGACAGTGGTAGCTGGTAGTGCTGCCCGTGATACTCGGTCTTCTCGCGACGCCAAATCTTGCGGCAGATGTCCACGTGCTCGCGGGCTCGACCAAGGGGAGCGTCGTATTTGATGCCGTGGAATCCCTCGATGACCTGCGGGCCGGACGCGCCAAGACCCAGGATGCACCGCCCGTTGCTGACGTAGTCCAGGCCCGCGGCGGTCATCGCCAAATTGGTGGGACTGCGCGAGAACATCGGCAGGATGCCGAAGGCCAGCTCCACCCGCTCGGTCGTTGCGGCGGCGAATCCGAGTTGGGTGACGGCGTCGAACCCATATGCCTCGGGCACCATCACGCGATCGAGGCCGACGGACTCGAAATCGCGCAGGTTGACGATCGTTTCGCGAAAGTCGCCTGCGTAGGTGATGGGCATCCCGATCTTCATCTGTTGCTCCTACGTCTTGCGTACGGCCCAGCTTCGGGGCGGTAGAATTTAATGTAGATTTTAATACAGATTAAGTCATGGTAGCCGTTTGATCGTTGAGGAGCCGTTGAACGCCCACGTCCAATGGTCTAATCTGGATTAAATAGTGCGGATGAGTGCAGCGGGTAACGGGAGGTAGGCGGTGTCAACGCCAAGAGCGCAGTGCGCGTCACAGGGGCTGGCGCCATCGGGCTTGATGTGCGACGAGCCGGCCACCATCGCGGCGTGGTTGCAAACGCAGGGCGAGCCCGTCGTCGGTGAGGTCACCGTGGCGCGGGTGGGTTTTGGGCAGTCCAACATCACCACGGTGGTCGGCGACGAGGATGGTCACGAGTGGGTGCTGCGGGAACCCCCGGCGGGCAGCCACGCGCAGTCTACCCACGACGTCGCCCGCGAGGCGCGGATCATGTCTGCCCTGACCGACAGTGGGATCCCGGTACCTCGGGTCGTCGGTACCGGGGTGGCGCCCGGCGGAAACCGCTTCTTCGTCATGGAGCGGGTCCCGGGGGCACCGCTCGAGAGTGAGGCCGACGCCGCGGCATTGAATCCCCGGCAGCGGCGCGACTTGGGACTGCAGGTCATCGAAACACTCGCTCGACTGCACGTGATCGAGCCCGCGGCGGTCGGCCTGTCCGAACTCGCGCGCAAGAGTCAAACCCCCTACGTGGGAAGGCAGCTCCGCCGGTTGTCGGATTCCTGGGACCGCACGGGTGGCCGAAGCGCCCACGACCAGGTCTGGC
>JAHFVB010000303.1:1836-6462 GCA_023264755.1 Mycobacterium sp.
GCGCACCGTGCGCACCACGCTCGATGCCTCGATTCCCGCGTCGGCGCGCACGGTCCTGGTACACGGTGACTTTCGCTTGTCCAACCTGCTCGTTCGGGGAGCCGACATCACAGCGGTGCTCGACTGGGAACTCAGCACGCTCGGCGATCCGCTCGTCGACCTCGCGTGGCTGCTCGATGATTGGCGCCAACCCGGCGAGCGGGCCACGGCGATGCCAAGCCCCACCCGCGCTGGAGACTTCCCCGACCGGCCCGAGCTCATCGACGTCTACTGTCGGATGACCGGTTTCGACGTCGACCGCATCGGCTACTACCGAGGATTCACTCAGTGGCGGGCGGCCACCCTACTGCAGGGCGTAGCGGTTCGGCGCTCGTCGGGTGCGCTGGGGACGCATGGTCAACTGGACCTCGTCGAGCTCGACGACACGATCGCCACGCTGCTCGCCGCAGCCGCCTCCGAGCTGCAGGCGGCCTCGTGATCCTTGGCCCCACCGACGACGGCACCCACGTCGTCGGCCCCGAATCCAACTGGAACGAATCGATGTACTTCCAGTTTCACGATCCCACCGCGCGAATGGGTGGATTCCTCCGGCTCGCCAAGCGCCCCAACGAGGGCCGCGGTGAGCGGACGGTCTGTCTCTACCTGCCCGACGGCTCGGTGGCCTTCGGCTTCATCAGACCGCCTGCCGAAGTCGGTGAGGCATTTCGCGGCGGCGGACTCAGCGTCGAGATCGTCGAACCCTTCGAGCACGTGCGGGTCACCTTCGAGGGAACCGTCAACGTGTTGTCCGATCCGGCCGCGCTCAGCGACCCGAAGGCGGCGTTGGCCAGTGCGCCGGTGACGCGGTGCGTCGTCGCACTCGAGCTGCGGGCGGCGGCGCCGCCCTATGCCGAGACGTTCGACGGAACCGGTGAGTCCTTCGCCCCCAACCACTACGAGCAGTTGACCACGGTCGTCGGCTCGCTGGAGCTCGGCGACACGTCGATCGACCTCAGAGGTTATGGCCTGCGCGACCATTCGTGGGGTCCGCGCTCCTGGCAGGCGCCCTACTTCTACCGATGGGTGCACGGGTCCACCCGAGGTCTCGGGTTCATGGGCGCCTACTTCGGCGGCGAGGGCGCTACCGATCGCACTGGTGGATTCGTGTGGGACGGCGAGCAAGTGCACGTATGCGATCGCGTCGAGGTGACCACCGAGCGCGACCAAGAATCCCATCCCCGCGTCGTGTCCGTCGTGCTGTCGGCGCCCGGACGGCAGTGGGCGTTTCGCGGCGACGTGGGCACGGTCGTCCCGCTGCGCCACCGACGCCACGACGACGCCGGCGCGCTCAACGCCACCAGGATTGCCGAGGCCGAGACGGTCTGGACGGCCACGGACGGGTCGATCCTGCACGGAATGTCGGAATACCTAGACCAAGTTCACGACGGCCAACTCGTTGGCCTGAGAGTGTAAGGAGAACGAAGTGACTGCTAGCGACGTACATGGTCAGACGAAGGTGTTCGGCGATCTCGCCGAGCTCGCCGCGGCTGAGGGGACCGAACTCGGCCCCACCGAGTGGCTCGTCGTCGATCAGGCCAGAATCGACCAGTTCGCTCAGGCGACCGATGACCACCAGTGGATTCACGTGGATCCGCAACGTGCGGCCGACGGCCCCTACGGCAAGACCATTGCCCATGGGCTGCTCACGCTGTCGCTGCTGCCGCACTTCATGCATGACCTGTACCGCGTCGACAACGTCGCGATGGCAATCAACTACGGCTTCAACAAGGTTCGGTTCATCACCCCGGTGCCAGTCGGGTCACGGCTGCGCGCGGCATCCAAGATCACCGGAATCGTCGAGCTCGGTGGGGGAGTACAGGCGACACTGACCACGACCATCGAAGTCGAGGGCTCGGACAAGCCGGCCGCCGTCATCGAGTCCATCGTCAGGTACCTGGCCTGACATGACCGTCGAAGCGCGCGGCGCCGCGACGTCCGCTGCCATGGCGCTCTACCGAGCGCTGGCGGCGGGTGATCGCGACAAGCTCGACGAACTGCTCAGCGATGACTTCGTCGGGCATGCCGCCGAGGGGCTGCCGCTGGGCATGGGCGGGGAACACCGCGGCCGGGAAGCCATGCAGCGCAACCTCTGGTGGAAGATCGGCAAGCACTTCAAGGTCGAGGCGCAGCCCGACGAATACCGCGTCCTCGACGACGGTGGACTGCTGGTGGCGGGCCACTACCGGGGCGTCGCCCGCCGGTCCGGCCGAACTCTGGACGCCGAGTTCACTCACGTGCTCGCGTTCGACGCGAACGGGCGCATCGCCTCGCTGCGTCAGCTCACCGACACCGCAGCCTGGATCGAGGCGCTCGGTGACGGAGCGCCGCTGCAGCGCATCGATTACTCGGTCACCGACGGTGTCGCCACGATGTGCCTGAACCGGCCCGACGCCCGCAACGCCATCGACATGTTGATGGCGGAGGAAACCCTCGTCGTCGCGCGCAGGATCGCCGCCGACCCGAAGGTCCGGGCCGTCTTGATCTGTGGCAACGGCCCGTCGTTGACGGTGGGCGGCGATATTGCCTATTTCCGCGAGGCGCCATCGGCGGAATACGGAAACCTGTTGGCGCGCATGACGAACCCGTTCCACGAAGCCTTCCGGATCCTCAGCCGGATCGAGGCCCCCATCGTGACTGCCGCCCACGGGTCCATCGCCGGGGGTGGCATCGGATATGCGTACGCCGCCGATATCGTCCTGGCCGCCGAGGGGACGAAGTTCGTCACGGCATTCGCCGCCATCGGGCTCTCCGGGGATGGTGGTGGAACGTGGCATCTGCCGCGTCTCATCGGACCTGCGCGTGCGGCGCGCGCCTATCTGGAGAACCGTCCCATCACCGCCGAGCAGGCACTGGACTGGGGCATGATCAGCGAGATCGTCCCCCCGGCGGAACTGCGCGAACGCGCCGCGGCGCTGGCCGCATCGCTGGCCCAGGGGCCGACTCGGGCTTTCGGCCGGATGCGGGCGCTACTGCGGGACAGCTGGAACAACGACCTGTCCCAGCAATTGTTGGCCGAATCCGAAGGGATCAAGGCCACCGGCGACACCGTCGACGCCACCAACGCCGTTGCGAGCTTCATCGCAAAACAATCCCCACAGTTCGAAGGAAGGTAGAGCGTGTCGAATCTGGTCCAAGACACCGAAGAGCACAAGGCGATTCGCGAGAGCGTAGCGGGGATCGTGTCCCGCTACGGGCAGGAGTACTTCCTGGAGCGCGGCCGCAGTGGACAAGGCATCGAAGAGCTTTGGAAGGACCTGGGCGCCTCGGGGCTGCTGGGGGTACACCTGCCGGAAGAGTATGGCGGCGGGGGCGGTGGCATGGCCGAGGCCGTGGTCGTCGTCGAGGAATTGGCGGCCAAGGGAATGCCCATGCTCATCTGGGTGATCTCACCCGCGATCTGCGGCAGCATCCTGGCCCATCACGGTTCTGAGGCCATGAAGCGGGAGTGGCTGCCCAGCATTGCCGATGGATCGCGCAAGATGGCCTTCGGGCTGACCGAGCCCGACGCCGGATCCAACAGCCACCGGGTCTCCACCACCGCGCGGCGCACGGACACCGGGTGGAAGATCTCCGGGTCGAAGTACTACATCTCGGCCATCGACCAGTCCGACGCGGTGCTCTTGGTGACCAAGGACGCCGAACACTCCACGCCCGAGAAGAGCGCGCTGTCACTGTTCGTGGTCCCCACCAACAGCCCGGGGCTCACCATTCAGGAGATCGAGACCTCGATCGTCTCGCCCGACAAGCAGTTCACGGTGTTCCTAGACGACGTGGAGGTCGGGGAGGACGCGCTCATCGGCAGTGCGGGCCAAGGGCTCAAGCAGGTGTTCTCGGGCCTCAATCCCGAACGAATCCTGGTCGGCGCGATCTGCAGCGGCGTCGGACGGTTCGCGATCGACAAGGCCGCGGATTACGCCAAGCAACGCCAGGTGTGGTCGACGCCGATCGGTGCGCATCAGGGCATCGCCCATCCCTTGGCCGAGGCGCATATCGCGGTGGAACTGGGCCGGATGGCCACCATGCGCAGCGCCGAACTCTTCGATGCGGGCGAATCAGCCGCCGAGGCAGCCAACATCGCCAAGTTCGCCGCATCCGAGGCCGCTCTGCAGGCGCTCGACCAGGCCATCCAAACCCATGGTGGCAATGGGCTGGCTCACGAGTACGGGCTCTCGGAACTGTGGTTCATCACCCGCCTCATGCGCACCGCCCCGGTCAGCCGGGAAATGGTGCTCAATTTCGTCGCTCAGACCTCGCTGGGTCTGCCGCGCTCGTACTGACCGAACATTCGAAAACCATTAGGAGAACAGCGTGACCGAACAACGAGAGTTCGACGCCATCGTCATCGGAGCGGGCGCGGGTGGATTGTTTACCGCGGCCCGGCTTGCCCATCGCGGTTACCGCACCCTGGTGCTGGAGCGCCTGGACAAGGTCGGTGGGCGCGCGTCCACCGATGACATCGAGGGATTCAAGGTCAACAACGGGGCGATCGTCATCGAGGTCGGTGGGATCACCCAGCAGACCTGTGAAGAGGTCGGCGCCCCGTTCGAGATCCGCGAACCGAGCCCGCCGATCCTGTACCGCATCGCC
>JAHFVB010000304.1:0-5452 GCA_023264755.1 Mycobacterium sp.
GGCTCTGGTCCGACCCAGCCGGAGAAGCCGTATGGACTCAGCGGATCGGCATCGAGGTAGCGCTGCACTGCGGCCGGGTCGACCACGCCGTCGTCGTCGTTGGTGGCCAGCGGTTTGCCGGTGGCGGGATCGTCGAGATCGGCGTGGGAGATGTGCCACTTGCCGTCGTAGTGGGTGTCGTATCCGGCTGCGCGGAACCAGTTGCCCAGGGTGGGCACCTCACCCTGGCGCAGCCAGCGCAGCCGCGAGTCGTCGAAGCGCTTGCCGATGCCGTCGGTCTGGGTGACTCCGTGCAGGTCGGGGTAGTGGCCGGTGAAGATCGTCGGGCGACTGGGTACGCAGGCGAGCGAACCGGTGTAGTGCCGGGTGAAGCTCACGCCGTGTTCGTCGAACCAGCGCCGGCAATTCAGGGTTCGCCGACGCCAGGCCAGCAGCTCGGCCGACTCGTAGGGCGGTATCGCGCGTTCCTCGTCGGTCATCAGGATGACGATGTCGGGCCGTTCCGGCGACTGGTTGGACTGGTCGACTTCAGCCATGGGCATGCTCCATTCGTTCGGCGAGCCCGGCCAGCATCGAGTCGGACTCCTTGGCCAGGCCGCGGCAAATTGCCCACTCGGCCGCCCGCGCCACCGGGCCTGAGCCGATCTTCACGGTGCTCGTCAGCGTGACCTGGGTCGACCCGCCAACCGGACGCAGCGTCCAGCGGTTCGACACCTTGCGCAACCGCTTCGGCAGGCCTTCGATGCTGTAGGCCAGGGTGGTGGGAGGGGCGAATTCGACGATGCGTTCCACCAGCGTGTTGGCGCCGACCTGGACCCGGCGGGTGGTGCCCACCGCGCCGCCGTCGGGTCCGTGGTTGAGCAGGCACGAGTGGGCCACGTGGGCCGACCACGAACTCAGTGCGCCGAAGTCGGCCAGCACGTCCCAGATCGCCTGCGGCGGGACCGCTATCGTCCGGCTGCGGCTGATGTCTGCCACCCCGTCATCCAACACCATTCGGGGCGCTCCCGTTGCGAGACGGCAATGCTCCGATCGGCGCGGTGTACTCATGAGCTGGGGGCGCTCGGGTGGCGATTGGCATCCGATCTGAGCTGGTCCAGCAGAGCCTTTGCGTCCTCGACCCGGCTCAGGTCGTCGCCGAGTGCTTCGGCGAGCAGGGTGGCGCGGCGGGCTCGGACCACGGCGATGTTCTGCTCGGCGAACGGGGTGACGTACAAGTTGGCGGTGCGTCCGTCGGAGGGGTCGCTGCGACGTTCGACGGCGCCATACCGTTCCAGCGCTCGCAGGGCGGTACTGAAGTTGCTTGTGCGCATTCGCAATTGCTGCGCGACATCGCTGGGCCGGCAGCCGGGATGGCGGTCCACGTACTCCAGCACGGCCGCTTCGATCATCGACAGCGGGACCACTGTCTCGGCGGCTTGATCCCACGACCGAATCAACCGGGCGGCGTGCATGATCGCGTCGGCCAGGTCCGCCAGGGCGGTGTCGCGGTCGACGGCGGACGCGGCAGGGGTACGGGACACACTCCGATTTTACCTGGATTAGCTATGAATGTATAGTTACTCCAACATAGCTAATTGAGGATGGACATGGATACCCGGATCGATCACTTGGGCGAAGGTGCGGAGCGGTTGGGCGCAGTCACGACCGGACGGTCCGGCCGATCGGCCGTGAGCGGTCCGCTGCTGTTGGTGCTTGCGCTGCTGTCGGCGGTGGCGCCGATCGCGACCGACCTCTACTTGTCGGCCTTCCCGTTGATGACGGTCGACTTGGCCACGTCCGCATCGTCGGTTCAGCTCACCTTGACGGCGTTCCTGATCGGTATTGCCCTGGGGCAGCTGATCTTCGGGCCGCTGTCGGATCGGTTCGGACGGATGGCGCCGCTCTTGGTGGGCACTTTGCTGTGTCTGGTGGCCAGTGCGGTGACCGCGCTGGCGCCTACCGTGGAAATCCTGATTGCGGGCCGGTTCGCCCAGGGCGTGACGGGTGCGGCAGGCATGGTGCTCGGCAGGGCGATCATCTCCGACCTCGCCGTCGGGGCGGCCGCGGCCCGCGCATTCAGCCTGATGATGCTCGTCGGTGGCGTCGCGCCCGTCGTCGCGCCGGTGTTGGGCAGCGTGCTGATCACCTCGCTCGGGTGGCGCGGTGTGCTGTGGGTCGTCTTCGGTTTGGTCGCGGCGATGTTCCTCGGGGTGGTTGCCGTGGTGCGTGAGACGCACACCGCCGAGCGTCGTGCGCAGGCCCGGGCGCACCGCGGCGGAAGCGGCTCACCGTTGCGCGCCCTGGCGTCGCGCACGTACCTGGGCAATGCGTTCGCGTTCGCCTTGGCGTTCGCGACGATGATGGCCTACATCTCGGCGTCGCCGTTCGTCTATCAGGTCATGATGTCGTTCACCCGGGTGCAGTACGGAATCGCGTTCGGGATCAACGCCGTGGGCTTGGCGGCGATGGGTGCGGTCGCCGCCAGGCTTTCCGCGACTCGTTCGATACGGGCCATGGCGGCAACGGGGTTGGGGCTCTGTCTGGCGGCCACCGCGACGATCGGCGTGCTGATCGTGTGCGCGGCGCCGGCGTGGACCATCGCCATCCCACTGTTCTGCTCGGTCGCGAGCCTGGGGTTGGTCTTCGGCAACACGACGGCCCTGGCCCTCGGTGCGGCGAAGCGGGCTGCCGGCTCCGCGTCGGCGGTCCTGGGCGCACTGCAGTTCGGCCTAGGGGCGCTGGTGTCCCCGCTCGTCGGTATCGGTGGCCAGCACACCGCAGCGCCCTTGGCCACGGTGATGTTGGTGACGATCACCGGTGCGTGCATCGCCTTCCTGCTGGGCCGTGACCGTCCGGGCGGTCAGGAGCCGTCCACTTCGGCCGACTTGGCTTGAGGTGAATCGCCAAGCGCCACGATGAGTTCCAGGATGGTCCTCGGGTCGTTGAGGCGGTCGCCGTAGAGCTCGCGCAGCTGGGTCATGCGATACCGCACCGTCTGCGCGTGCACGAAGAGCTCGGCAGCCACCGCGTCTCGGTGTCCTTGGTTCAACACCCAAGACCTCAGCGTGTCGGCCAGTCGTTCGGCAGTGTTGGGCCGCAACTGCGCCAGTGGCGCCAAGACCTTGCGACGAAGGTCCTCGGCAGCCTCCCGGTCGGCGGTCAGCACCAGCTCGACGAGGTGTTCTTCGGTGTCGACGAGTTCGGTGCCGTCGGCCACCTTCAGCTCCCGCGCCCGCAGCGCCCGGCGGTACGACGACTGCACCTGCATCCACGGACGCGCGGGGCCTACCAGGGCCCGTCGGCCCTGTAGCGCCGAGCGCAGCTGACGGCGGTGGCGGCCGGCCAGGTCGGGGACCAGCAGTACGGCCAGTGACTCCGACGCCTCGACTCCCGGCAGGTCTTCGCTGATCTGCAACGTCGATTGGCCGAATCGTGCTGCCAGGCCGCGGGTTTGGGCCTCGGCCACGACCACCGCGGTCAACGTCTCGGGTGGTCGCCAGTCGGCTTGCTCGGCGCTGGCGCGCAATGTCTCGGCCGGCTCGCCGGTGAGCAGCTGCTTGGCCAGTCGTTCGAGGTAGCGCTGGCGCACCCGTCCGGTGGTCGCCAACTCGTCGGCGTGCCCCGCGACGCTGGACGCGGACAGTTCGTCGATGAAGGCGAAGACCAGTTCGGCGAACTGGGCGACGGTCGCGGCCGTCAGCCCTGCGTCGACGGTGGTGGACGACAGTTCCTGCCACGCCACCCGGGCGCCGACGCGGTAGGCGGACAGTAGCGCGTCCATCGAGCGGCCCTGGCGGGCTTCGCCGCGCCCCAATTCGTAGGCGCCGTCGAGGGCGGGTCGCAGCGTTGCGGCGGGGTCGGAGTCGTGAGCGCGGACGGCCAGCCGCAAGAAGGCCCCGAGGGCCAGCTGGACGGCGTTCTCGATGTTCTGCCCCATTCGCCCGCTGAACGCGCGGGTATAGCTGGGCACCTCGACGGTGATGGCGGTCACGGTGCGCTCGGCCATGCTGGGCAATACCGCCTGCAATGCGGCGATGACGTCGTCGTCCAGGTCGAGCCCGGTGAAGCGAGCCTGGGGTGCTGGCAAAACTATTCCTTACGAACAAATAGTAGAAGATCATTCACGCTCGATAGTCAAGAGTTTATACCCGCCACTCAGTCAGAGTGGACTCATGACCACGACAGCACCACGCCCGACCACCTTCGGTGCGTTGCGGGAGCGGGTCGTCAAGTTCGCGGAACTCGTCACCACTCCGCTGGTCCCCTCCGACTACCTCGACGTCATCGACCCGCTGCGCTCGGGTGCGAACCTGCGCGGCCGCATCGTGGCCATCCATCCCGAGACCCGGGACGCGGTCACCGTGGTCATCAAGACCGGACGCGGATGGCGACCGCACACCCCCGGGCAGTACGTCCGGATCGGCATCGACGTCAACGGCGTCCGGCAGTGGCGGGCGTACTCGTTGACGTCGGAAACCAGCCGGCGCGACGGCTGCATCGCGGTCACCGTCAAGGCCATCCCCGATGGCGTCGTCAGCAATCACCTCGTCCGCCGGGCGACCGTCGGGACCGTCGTCCAACTCGACCAGGCCGCAGGCGATTTCACCCTCGGCGCCCAGCCGCCCGCCAAGATCTTGTTCCTCACCGCGGGTAGCGGCATCACCCCGGTGATGGGGATGTTGCGCAACCTGACCGCCTCGAACGTCGACGTGCTGGTCGTGCACTCCGCACCCGCCGCCGACGACGTGATCTTCGGAGCCGAGCTCCGGGCGTTGGCTCGCCAGGGCCGAATCCGGTTGGTGGAGCGGCACACCGACGTCGACGGCATGCTCGAAGTCGGACAACTCGACGACGTCGTCGAAGACCTTGCCGAGCGGCAGACCTGGGCCTGCGGGCCGGCTGGTCTGCTCGATGCGCTCGAGCACCGTTGGGCGACCGAGGGGATCGCCGACCGGCTGCACACCGAGCGCTTCCGGGCCACGGTCGTGACGGCCGGCGACGGCGGCACGGTGACGTTCTCCAAGTCGGAGACCGTCGTCGAGGCCGACGGCGCACAGACCCTGCTGGACGCTGGCGAAGCCGCCGGCGTGCTCATGCCCTCCGGGTGCCGAATGGGCATCTGCTTCGGGTGCGTCGCCCCGCTGCGCCAAGGCGCGGTTCGCGACCTGCGCTCGGGCGACCTGACCACCGCCGCTGACGGCGTACTCATCCAAACCTGCGTCTCCGCCGCCGCGGGTGCCTGCGACATCGATCTCTGAGGAGCCCTCATGACCGCACTGAAGACCATGCACAGCGACCCGACCGCCCACTTGTCCGACGAGGACATCGAGAACATCGGCCGCGAGCTCGACGCCATCCGGGCCGAACTCATCGCCGACCGCGGCGAGCGCGATGCCGCCTACATCCGCAAGGTCATCGACGGGCAGCGCAAGCTCGAACTCGGCAGCCGCGCCGTGCTGCTGTTCTCGCT
>JAHFVB010000304.1:5462-6452 GCA_023264755.1 Mycobacterium sp.
CCAAGATCATCGAGAACATGGAGATCGGCCACAACGTCATGCACGGCCAATGGGATTGGATGCGCGACAGCAAGATTCACTCGACCACCTGGGAGTGGGACAACGCCTCGCCCGCGGACATGTGGAAGCACTCGCACAACGAGGTGCACCACACCTACACCAACGTGTTGGGCAAGGACCACGACCTGGGCTACGGCATCATGCGCGTCGACGAGAACCAGAAGTGGACGCCCTTCTACCTGGCGCAGCCGCTGTGGAACTTCATCAACGCGTGCCTGTTCCAGTACGGCATCGCCGCCTACGACCTGCAGATCGGCAAGTACCTCAAGGGCCGTACCGACAAGGACGAGTTCCGCGCGCAGGGCAAGAAGGTCTTGGCGAAGGTCCGCAAGCACGTCCTGCGCGACTACGTGCTGCACCCGCTGCTGTCGGGACCGTCGGCGGTGAGCACGCTGACCGCCAACCTGACGGCGAACCTGGTGCGCAACCTGTGGACGCACTCGGTGATCATGTGCGGTCACTTCCCGGAGGGCGTGGAGACGTTCGAGAAGACGTCGATCGACGGCGAGACACGCGGGCAGTGGTATCTGCGTCAGATGCTCGGGTCGGCCAACATCTCCGGCGGGCCGGTGTTGCACTTCATGACCGGCAACCTGTCGTTCCAGATCGAGCATCACCTGTTCCCCGACCTGCCCAGCAATCGCTACCAGGAGATCGCCCCCAGGATCGAGGAGCTCTTCGAGCGGTACGGCCTGACCTACACCACCGGCTCGATGCCGCGCCAGGTCGCTTCGGCCTGGAAGAAGGTCGTCAAGCTCTCGGTGCCGAATGACTTCAAGCCGTTTGGGTTCCTGCGCAAGGCCGCCGAGGCCGTCGCGCCGGCCTCGGTGACGCGATTGGTCTTCGGAGCGCCGGCTCGCGAAGCAGAGGCCAGCGCCGGGTCCGCAGCCGCATAGCGGCAACGGGCAACGCTAGGCCCGCCGCCTATCG
>JAHFVB010000305.1 GCA_023264755.1 Mycobacterium sp.
CTCCACCGACGCCGCCGCCGTGTTCTCGGTGCTCCGCGTGCTGCCGCTGCCCCGCCGCGTCGCCGGACTGCTCGAGGCCGAGTCCGGGTTCAACGACGCACCCGCCGTCATCCTGGTGCTGATGTTCAGCACGGCGCCGTTCGTGCTGGAACCGGAGAGCGCCGTCGCCGACCTGGTGTACGAGTTGCTCGCGGGCTCGGCCATCGGACTGGGCTGCGGATTCCTGGGCGCCATGGCCCTGCGTCGCATCGCCCTGCCCGCCTCCGGCCTCTACCCCATCGCGACGTTCGGGTTGGGCATCGTGGCGTTCGCAGCCGCCGGCGCCGCCCACGCCAGCGGGTTCATCGCCGCCTACCTGGCGGCCGTGGTGCTGGCCAACTCCGGGCTGCCCCACCGCTCGGCCACCCGGTCGTTCGCCGAGGGGCTCGGCTGGCTGGCGCAGATCGGACTGTTCGTCCTGCTCGGGCTGCTGGTCGACCCCAGCGAGTTGGCCCGTGACCTGATCCCCGCGGTCACGGTCGGCCTGGTGCTGCTGCTGGTCGCCCGGCCCATCTCGGTGATGCTCTCGCTGGCCGGGTTCAGCATCCCGCTGCACGAGCAACTGTTCCTGTCATGGGCCGGGTTGCGTGGCGCGGTCCCCATCGTGTTGGCAACCTTCCCCATCGTCGCGGGCGTACCCGACAGCCAACGGTTGCTCAACATCGTGTTCGTGTTGGTCGTCGTGTTCACGCTCGTGCAGGGCCCCAGCCTTCGCCCGATTGCCCAGTTGCTGAATCTGATTCCCCGCGACGCGCTGCGTGAGATCCAGGTGGAATCCGCCCCGCTGGACGTGCTCGATGCCGAACTGCTGACGATGACGGTGCAGCCGACGTCGAGGCTGCACAACGTCACGGTGCTCGAACTGCGGTTGCCCGACCCCAGCGTGATCACCCTGATCATCCGCGACGGCCACACCTTCGTGCCGCTGCCCGACACTCGCATCGAGGCCAACGACCAACTGCTGATCGTCACCACCTCGACGACGCGGGCCGCGGCCGAACGCCGACTGCGCGCCGTCAGCCGGCGAGGCAAGCTGGCCTACTGGTTCGACGAATACGGCGAGCCGGACTGAGCCGGCACGACGGCACTAGCCCCCGGCTGGTCGCGCACGGCGGACGTCAACTGGTACGGGACGCTCGCGACGATCACCGCGGGCTGGAACAGCAGGCGCGTCTTGAGCCGAAGCGAGCTCTGGTTGTGCAGCAGCTGCTCCCACCAGTGCCCCACGACGTACTCCGGTATCACCACGGTCACCACGTCGCGCGGCGATTGCCGTCGAATGCGTTGCAGGTAACCGAGGATGGGCCGAGTGATGCCCCGGTAGGGCGACGCGATCACGGTCAGCGGGATGTCGATGTCGTGCCGGTTCCACTCGTCCTGCAGCGCCCGCGTCGCTGCCTCGTCGAGATTGACGGTCAGTGCGGTCAACTCGGCAGGTCGGGTCGCCTTGGCGTAGCCGAGCGCCCGCAGGGTGGCCTGGTTGATGCTGGACACCAGCACCACCGCATGATTGTTGCTGGGCTGCAGCACTTCCGCGTCGTCGGCGATCGCGAGTTCCTCGCTGACCCTTCGGTAGTGGGCGCGAATCCCCTTCATCAGCGCACCCAGCACCACCATCGCGATGATCACCAGGTAGGCGCCGTCGACGAAACGGTAGGCCACGACGACGAGCACGACGACCCCGGTGAGGACCGCTCCAACGGCGTTGAGCGCCAACGCGAAACGCTGGCGTCGGTGCGCCGCGGTCCCCGGCGGGCAGTCGGCGAGCTGCCGCTGCCAATGCCGCGCCATCCCGGCCTGACCGAGGGTGAAGGAGGTGAACACGCCGATGATGTACAGCTGGATCAGCTTGTCGATGTTGGCGTTGAAGACGAAGATCAACGCGATCGCGAAACCGGCCAGCAGCAGGATCCCGTTGCTGAACACCAGCCGATCGCCCCGCTTGTCGAGCTGACGGGGTAGGTAGCGGTTTTCGGCCAGAATCGAGGCGAGCACCGGGAACCCGTGAAACGCGGTGTGCGCGGCCAGAATCAGGATCGCCGCCGTCGCCAGCTGCAAGATCAGGAACAGCGTCGAATGCGCTCCCCACACCCCGGCGCCGAGTTGACTCATCACCGAGGGGAAGCCCTCGGGATAGGCCCGCGCCCTCATGCGTTCGGCCAGCATCGTGATACCCGCGAACATGGCGATGGCCACCCCGCCGATGACCGTCAGGGTCACCACCGCATTGGCCGCCTTCGGCTTTTGAAACAGCGGAACCCCATTGCTGGGCACCTCCAGGCCCGTCAACGCGGTGGCCCCGGAAGCGAACGCCCGCAACGCCAGAATCAACGTCAGATACCCACCGACCGGCCCACCCGCCGGAAGGTGCGCACTCGCCCCCGACGCCAACGCAAGCCCGCCGCCGAGCGTCACCTCGTAGGTGGCCGTCGCCAGCAACAGGAAGACCAGCACGATGAACGCGTAGGTGGGCAGCGCCAGCGCGATCCCACTTTGCTTGAGCCCGCGCAGGTTTACCACCGCCAGCAGCGCCACCACCGCAATCGCCAACGCCGCCGCATGCACCTGCAAGCCAGGGAATTTCGACGTGATGGCCAGCACGCCGGCCACCACGGACACCGCCACGGTCATCACGTAGTCGACCAACAGCGCAGCCGCCGCCGCAAGCGCGGACTTCTCACCGAGGTGGGCCTGGCTGACGGCGAACGCACCGCCACCGTTGGGATAGGCCCGGCACAGCTGCCGATACGACAGCACCACGATCGCCATCAGAACCACGACGGCCACCGCGACCGGGGACGCGAGCCAAAGGTAGGCCGCCCCACCCAAACCCGCGACCAACAGGAGCTGCTCGGTGGCGTAGGCCACCGACGAGACCGGATCCGACGCGAACACCGGGAACGCGATCCACTTCGGCAACAGCTGCGTGCGCTGGGCCTCGGTGCGCAGCGCCGGCCCGATCAACAGCCGCTTCAGCGGGCCGATCACCACAGTCACACGGACACCACCTGACGACGCGGGCGGAACAGGAGCTCCACCCCTCGATCTAACCTCCCCTCGGGCCGGCGACGTCCGGTCGAGGACGTAAAGAAATCGCAAATACCGCGCGCCTCTGCAGCGCGGCACGGCCCGAGATCGTCGACCGCAAGCAAAGCGTAAAAATCCTTCCCGTCGGCGTTAGGAACGCGTCCGGCAACCGAGCTCCACCGCAATCTAGGCGTAGCTCTGGACTGGTGAAACACAGACTCAACGGAGTCGGCCACGACCGCAAGCACCCCGAGTCAACCCCGGCGGTGCGCCGATTCCACCCCATCCTCGACGGCAGGCGCACGTGGGGCGCGCTCGACGTCTCCCTCACCCGCCACGGCGTCACCCGCTTCCGGTTGACCGTCTTCCCGCCAGGCATCGACCCCGCCGACCGGCGCCTGTTGCGGGCCTGGCGGGGCTGGCCCTCCTGGGGCGCGGTGCTGTGGCTGCTGACCCAGGTCCTGCTGGGCGGCAGCACCACTCCCGCAACGGCGTTCGGCATTGCCACCGCGCTGTACCTCGGCATCGGTGCGGTCCTGTTCGCCCGGGTGGCAAGTGTGCGCGGACACGTCCGCGGACTGTGCGTCGTCCGCATCGCCGGGTACGCCGATCCCCGGGCCGCAGCGACGTACGCGCAGCTGAGGGCACTCGCCGCCGAGCTCGACGACCTCGACGCCCGGCTGCGAGCAGGCGCCCTGTCCGCCGTCGAGCACGAAGCCGCCTGGTGGCGCGTCTACGACCAACTCGGTGACGGTCCCGCAGCGCCGGCGGCACGGAGCCCCCGATGAGCGGCCCCACCGATCCCAGCTTCAGCGACCTGTTCCAAGTCCTCGTGCTGCTGGCGATACCCGCCCTCATCCTGTTGACCCTGCGCTACGTCAACCTTCGCGGTGAACGTGCGCAACCCGTCCCGGCCGGACGTCGCCCCTCCTCCACACGCCTGCGCACCAGCGACGAAGGCCCTTTTGCCCTATCCAATCCGGTGCCCGAGCAAGAGACTCGGGGGCACGCAAGGACTGCGTAAAGGCCGGGGGCGGCGCCGTCAAGAAACCGTCAAGGCCCGGCTGAACGCGGGAGGGGCGGTCCTAGATTTCGTTGGTTGCCGCACTGAACGACTCGAACGGAGTACCCGTGGCTGTCCTGATTTACGTCGTACTGACCATCGCGATCTTCGCGTTGCTCGGCCTGGCGCAGAAGTTGGTGGAGCGGCTGTGAACGTCGCCAACGTGGTCGGGCTGATCCTGGCCGTCGCGACCTCACTGTTTCTCGTCGCCGCCCTGCTGTTTCCGGAAAGGTTCTAGTGAGTACCACCACTGCCGGGATCATCTTCCTGGCACTGCTCGTCCTGGCGCTCGCAGCGGTACACATCCCGTTGGGCGACTACATGTTCCGCGTCTACACCGGGACCAAGAACTCGCGGGTGGAAAACCTGATCTACCGCGCGATCGGAGCCGACCCGAAGGCCGAACAGACCTGGGGCGCATACGCCCGCAGCGTGCTCGCGTTCTCCGCGGTGAGCATCCTGTTCCTGTTCGCCCTTCAACTGGTGCAGGACAAACTGCCGCTGCACCTACACGACCCCGCGACGCCGATGACCCCGGCCCTGGCCTGGAACACCGCCGTCAGCTTCGTCACCAACACCAACTGGCAGGCCTACTCGGGTGAATCCACCCAGGGCCACCTCGTCCAGATGGCCGGACTGGCCGTCCAGAACTTCGTGTCCGCCGCGGTCGGCATGGCCGTCGCCGTGGCCCTGGTCCGCGGGTTCGTGCGCCGCCGCACCGGCGAACTGGGCAACTTCTGGGTGGACCTGGTGCGCGGCACCATCCGCATCCTGCTGCCGATCTCGCTGGTGGCCGCCGTCATCCTGATCACAGGTGGCGCCATCCAGAACTTCCACCTGCACGATCAGGTCGTCAACACCCTCGCCGGTGGCCAACAGACCATCACCGGCGGACCCGTCGCCAGCCAAGAGGCCATCAAGGAACTCGGCACCAACGGCGGCGGCTTCTACAACGCCAACTCCGCGCACCCATTCGAGAACCCGACCGCCTGGACCAACTGGCTCGAGATCTTCCTGCTGTTGGTCATCAGCTTCTCGCTGCCCCGCACCTTCGGCCGCATGGTCGGCAGCACCAAGCAGGGCTACGCCATCGCCGCGGTCATGGGAGTGCTCGCCACGGTCAGCGTCTCACTGATGATGCTGTTCCAACTGCAGCACCACGGCACGGTCCCCAGCGCCATCGGCTCCGCGATGGAAGGCGTCGAACAGCGCTTCGGCGTTGCGGATTCGGCCGTCTTCGCCGACGCGACGACGCTGACCTCGACCGGCGCGGTCGACTCGTTCCACGACTCGTACACCAGCCTCGGCGGCATGATGACGATGTTCAACATGCAGCTCGGCGAGGTGGCGCCCGGTGGTACCGGTTCGGGCCTCTACGGCATGCTCATCCTGGCCGTCATCACGGTATTCGTGGCGGGCCTGATGGTCGGCCGCACCCCGGAGTACCTGGGCAAGAAGATCACCCCGCGCGAGATCAAGCTGGCCGCAAGCTATTTCCTGGTCACGCCGCTCATCGTGTTGACGGGTACCGCGGTCGCGATGGCGCTGCCCGGCCAACGGGCCGGCATGCTCAACACCGGGCCCCATGGGCTCTCGGAGGTGCTGTACGCGTTCACCTCGGCCGCCAACAACAACGGCTCGGCCTTCGCCGGCATCACGGTGAACACCGTCTGGTACAACACCGCACTGGGGCTGGCCATGGTCTTCGGGCGCTTCCTGCCGATGATCCTGGTGCTGGCGCTGGCCGGATCCCTGGCCCGCCAAGGCACCACACCGGAGTCGATCGGCACGCTGCCCACCCACCGACCACAGTTCGTCGGCATGGTCGCCGGGGTGACCCTCATCCTGGTCGCGCTGACCTTCCTGCCCGTGCTCGCACTCGGGCCCCTCGCTGAAGGAATTCACTGATGTCCACTCCCACCTCCGCCCACCAGGCCGAACGTGACTCTGGAGTCGCGGGCGGCGGCGAACGTGACGCCGGAACCACCCCGGCGGCCAAGGGCCGCATCCAGGGCGGGCTACTCGACCCGAAGATGCTCTGGAAGTCACTCCCCGACGCAGTACGCAAGCTCGATCCCCGCACGCTGTGGCGCAATCCGGTCATGTTCATCGTCGAAGTCGGTGCCCTATGGTCCACGGTGCTGGCAATCACGAGCCCGACCTGGTTCGCCTGGATGATCGTGTTCTGGCTCTGGCTCACCGTGATATTCGCCAACCTCGCCGAGGCCGTAGCCGAGGGCCGCGGCAAGGCCCAGGCCGAGTCACTGCGAAAGACCCAGTCGGACACCATGGCCCGGCGCCTGGTAGGCT
>JAHFVB010000306.1 GCA_023264755.1 Mycobacterium sp.
TAGGTCAGTCCGATCATCGACGCGTATCCGCTCGGCAGGTTCGGCGCCCCGTTCATGCTGCGCAGCGTCTGGTAGCGCCGCGTCGGGTTGGCGTGGTGGTCGCTGTGCCGCTGCAGGTGGTACAGGAACAGGTTCGTCACCAAGTGGTCGGAGTTCCAGCTGTGTTCGGGCGCGCAGCGTTCGTAGCGTCCGTTCGCCGTCTTCTGCCGGAGCAGGCCGTAGTGCTCGAGGTAGTTGACCGTTTCCAGCAGCGCGAACCCGAAGACCGCGGAGATCACCACGTACGGGAGCACCGCCAGCCCGAAGACCGCGATGAGCGCTCCGTAGAAGACGACCGACATGGCCCAGGCGTTCAGGACGTCGTTGGACCAGTGCCACGGGCTCTTGCCCATGCGGCGCAACCGCTGGGCTTCCAGCTGCCAGGATGACTTGAGGCTGCCCCAGACGCTGCGGGGTAGGAACTCCCAGAACGTCTCTCCGAAGCGGGCCGAGGCCGGGTCCTCCGGGGTGGCGACGCGGACGTGGTGGCCGCGGTTGTGCTCGATGTAGAAGTGGCCGTAGCAGGTTTGGGCCAGCGTGATCTTGCTCAGCCAGCGCTCGAGGGTGTCCTTCTTGTGGCCGAGTTCGTGGGCGGTGTTGATGCCGACGCCGCCCATCATGCCGACTGAGAGGGCCAGCCCGATCTTGGCCGGCCAGGCCAAGGAGCCGTCGAAGCCGAGCCAGCCGAGGTCCGCCGCGGTGAACAGGTAGGCCCCCAGCACGACCGTCACGTACTGGAACGGAATGAAGCTGTACGTGCACCGACGGTAGTACTTGTCGTTCTCCAACCGCTCCATGACCTCGTCGGGCGGATTCTGTCCGTCGGGGCCGTACCGCCAGTCGAGCATCGGCAATACCAGGTAGACCAGGATCGGTCCGATCCAGAAGGGCACCTGCGCGGCCGCATGCCAGCCGAGCTGATTGAGCGCCCAGACCACGGGCAGCATCACCAGCACCGCAGTGGGCACGATCAGGCCCATCAGCCAGAGATATCGCTTCTTGTCCCGCCATTGATCGACGGAATTGCCCGAGACTTCCGAAAGCTCCGTTGCCACGACTAGCCACCTCCTGTGAGAGTCATCACGTGTTTCCTTGACTCTAGCGCTCAATTTGTCGTCCGTCTAGACATTGAACGCCATTTTGTAAAATCACCGCTGATGACGAGACCGTGACAAGGGGGTTCGCTCCCGGTTGGACGACAAGACCCCCGGGTAACGACCCCGGCATGGACACACGCGCGGTCGTCATCGGCGGGAGCCTCGCAGGCATGTGCGCCGCCCGGGTGTTGTCGGACCACTACGACCAGGTCACCGTCTACGAGCGCGACCACCTGCCCACCGGGCCGGCCAACCGACCCGCGGTGCCCCAGGGCAGACACGTCCACCTGCTGATGGCGCGGGGGGCCGCCGAGTTCGAGGCCCTCTTCCCCGGGCTGCTCGACGACATGGTGGCGGCGGGCGTACCGAAGCTGGCCAACCGCCCGGATTGCATTCACTTCGGCGCCGCCGGGCACGTACTGGGGACCAACGCCACCCTCCAGCGCGAGTTCACCGCCTACGTGCCGAGCCGCCCGCACCTGGAGTGGCAGATCCGACGCCGCACGCTGGCCCTGCCCAACGTCGAACTGGTCGCCACGGCGGTGGCCGAGCCGCAGTTCGACCCGGCCCGACGGCGCGTGACGGGCGTGCTGCTGACGTCCGGGGACGACTCCAGTGCGGTGCCCGCCGAGTTGGTCGTCGACGCCACCGGGCGCGGCACGCGGCTGCCGCTCTGGCTGGAGCAGTGGGGGTACGGGCGTCCGCCGGAGCGCACGGTCGACGTCGGCATCGACTATGCGACGCATCAGGTCCGCATCCCGGACGGAGTCATCCAGGAACGGGTCGTCGTCGCGGGGGCGTCACGGCGACATCCCGTCGGCCTCGGCATGCTCTTCTACGAGGACGGCAACTGGGGCCTGACGACGTTCGGCACCGGCCATGTCGCACCACCGCAGAACTTCGCCGAAATGTGCACGCTCGCCGACGAATTGCTGCCGCCGCACCTCAGTGCGGCGGTGCGCAGCGGGGAACCGCTGGGCGAGGTGGCCTTCCACAAGTACCCGACGAGCAGATGGCGCCGCTACGACGAGCTGAAGCGCTTTCCCGCCGGCATCATCCCGTTCGGCGACGCCGTCGTGAGCTTCAACCCGACGTACGGCCAAGGCATGACGATGACCTCGATTCAGGCCAAGAACCTGCGCGCCGTGCTGGCTTCGGGTAACCCCGACATCGCCGGCGAGTTGGCCCGCGCCACGAAGAAGACCACCTGGCCGGTATGGACGATGAACGCCATCGGCGACCTCGCTCTGCACAATGCAGCCGCCGACCGCGTGCCCTGGTGGTACCTCACCGTGGGCCGGCTGTTCGACCAATTCCTCGGGGCGGCCGAGACGGAAGCCGAACTGGCCGAATGGTTTCTGCGCCGGTTCAGCCTGCTGGACAGCCTCTACATGGTTCCCGACGCGCGGACGTTGGCCCGCGCCGTCAAGCACAACATGGGTCTGCTGGTCGCGGAGCGACTCAAGAGCCGGCGGTCAGCGCGCGGTCGAGATCCGGTTCCAAGTAGATGACCGTGACCGCGGACACCGCGGCCCGAATGGCGACCTCGGCGGCGTCGATCGTGGCCGCCACCGTGGCCAGGTCGGTCTCCGGTGCGAGCGCGATCTTGGCGCCGACCAGAAGTTCGTCGGGGCTCAGGTACTGCGTACGAAGGTGAATCACGCGGTCGATGTGAGCGGTCCGTTCCAGCGCCTGGCGGATGGCCTGGCCCTCCTGCGGGGTGGCGCCCTCTCCGATCAGCGCGCTGTGCATCTCGACCATCAGAATGACGGCGATCACCGCCAGCAGCGCGCCGATGCAGAGCGTACCGACTCCGTCCCAGATCGGGTTGCCCGTCGCCATGGTCAGGCCGACGCCGGCCAGCGCGAGCACCAGTCCGATCAGGGCACCGGTGTCCTCCAGCAGCACCACCGGCAGCTCGGGGTTGCGCGACGTGCGGATGAAGCGCCACCAGCTACCCGGGCCCTTGAGGGGCCGTGACTCCACCATCGCGGTGCGAAAGCTGAAGCCCTCCAGCCCGATTGCCACCACCAGGATCGCGATGGCCAAGTATGGCGAGGTCAATTCGTGAGGATGGACGACCTTCTCGTAACCCTCGTAGAGGGCGAATGCCGCGCCCAGCGAGAACAGCACCAGCGCGACCACGAACGCATAGAAGTAGCGGCTTCGCCCGTACCCGAACTGGTGCAGCGCGTCGGGTTGCTTGCCCGCCTGCCGCTGCCCCAAGAGCAGCAGCCCCTGGTTGGACGTATCGGCGACGGAGTGCACCCCCTCGGCGAGCATCGAGGAACTTCCGGTGATGAGGAATCCGACGAACTTCGCCAACGCGATGCCGGCGTTCGCCAGCGCGGCGGCGATGATCGCGCGCTTACTTCCCCCGGTCGACATCGCGATCCCTTCTCGAACTCAAATGCCAACCGTGACGCGGAACAACGTGGCCGGTTGGTCGGCGAGCAGCCGGATGGGCCCGTCGTCGGCCGCGACCCACGCCGCGGCCCCCCGCTGCAGCATCAAGGAATTGGTCTTGGCGTGCACTTGCACCGAACCCTCCGAGCACAGCAGCACCTGCGGACCGTCGTGCCGGGCCGGCGCGTCCACCTGATGTCCCAGTAGTTCGCCGTCCAGGCTCAACAGTGACAGCGCGAACTCGAGCGCCGGCGTGTCGTAGGCGAGTTCGAAACCGTCGGCGGTCACCGCGGGCCGAATCACCAGGTCGTCGGTCGGGGTGAAGTCGAGCACCCTCAGCAGTTCGGGCACGTCGACGTGCTTGGGTGTCAATCCGCCGCGTAAGACGTTGTCGGAGTTGGCCATGACTTCGAAGCCGACCCCATGCAGGTAGGTGTGCAGGTTTCCGGCGGGCAGATAGATGCCCTCTCCGGGAGCCAGACTGATCCGGTTCAGCAGCGTCGCCGCCAACACGCCCGCATCGCTGGGGTAGCGCTCCCCCAACTCGAGTGCGGACTTGGCCTCGGCGGCGAATTCGGTTGCCCCGGAACGCAGATAGTTGACCGCGCCGTCGAGCACTGCCGGCACCAACACGTCCAGCGTGGACTGCGGCGCGGTGATCCACGTGGTGAACAACGCACGCAGTCCATCGGCGTCGGCCTGCCCGGACAGCAGGCCGATGAACGGGTCGAGATCGGGCACGGCGAGCGCCCGCAGATACTCGATGCTGCGCTCGACCGGACGGAAGCCGGCCAGGGCCTCGAACGGACCGAGCGCGACGATCAACTCGGGCTTGTGACTACGGTCGCGATAGTTGCGCGTCGGAGCCGACAGCGGGACGCCGCGGGCGTCCTCGTGAGCGAAACCCTCACGGGCCTGTTGGACACTGGGGTGCGCCTGCAACGACAACGGTTCGTCGGCGGCCAGCACCTTGGCCAAGAACGGCAGGGCGTCGCCGAACCGCTCGCGGGTGGCCGCGCCGAGCTGACCCTCGGGGTCGGCCCGGATGGCCTCCAGCAGCGACTTCTCGCCGTCGTCGGTTTCCAGCTGAGCCGGATCCCCGGGGTTGGCGCCCAGCCACAGTTCGGCTTCGGGATGCGCTGCCGGACTGGGTCTTCCGGTGAATTCGGCGATGGCGGTGTGCGAACCCCATGCATAGGTCCGCACCGCGCCGCGTAGCAGCTCCACTTCGCCTAACCCCGTGCCAATCTCAAGTACACCGCTGCCATCTCCAGCCGCACCGCCATCAACGCCAACTGCTGTTCCGGTCTACCACCCGAGGTCGGCGCCGCGACGTCGGGCACGTCCTCGGCGCTGATGAGGTCGATGTCCTCGAACCCGGCCAGCCTGGTGGCCAGCACGGAGCGCTCCTCACCGGTGGTCAGGACGACGGTACGCACCCTGGCTGGCAATGGGCCGTCGAGCTCCTCGTCGTGGAACAGCGAGGTCTCGTAGTCGGAGGCCGCCGCGGCGAGCCCGCTCGGCACCGCGACGAGGGCGTCGGACAATTCGGCCGCCGCCATCACCTCGAGTCCGACGCGAAGCATGAATGCACTGGTGTGCCGCGCCAGGACCAGGGTCGCCGCGTTGTCACCCGCGAGCACCACCCGCCGGCCCGACATGCGCTCGGCCAGCCGCTTCGCCGGGTTGGTGAACGACTCCCGGCCCGCGCTGTTGCGCAGCGCTTCGGCGTCGAGGTCGTCGGCGAGCGCGGCCAAGTCCATCTGCATGCCCGAGTCGATCACCCGCAGGATCGCCAAGCCGGCCGCGAAGTAGCGCATCAACCCGAAGTCCTCGGGGACCGTCAGCCGTGGACTCAGGACGACGGCGCGGCCCGCGGCGACTTCGCGTAGCGGGCCTTCCTCGGGAGCGACGATGACGACTCGGGCACCGCGGCGGATGCCGGTGGCGGCGGCCGCGGCCAGGACCGGGTCACCGGGATGATCACCGGCGACGACGAGCACGTCCAGCGCGCCGAGCCACGGCGGCACTTCGGAGGCGACGACGAACGGCGCCGCCATCGAACCGCCGAGCGCGGCACCGAGCAGCGTTCCAGCCGTCGCGGCGGGGCCGTGGGTGGCCACCCAACTGACGCTGCGCGGCGGAAGGTCCGACCGCAGCGAATCGAGCACGCCTTCCTCCAGCGCGGAGGCGGTGGCCCGCACCTGCGCACCCCCCATCGAGGCCGCGCGCAGCAGCCCCGCGCGGTCGGCGTTCAGCAACCCCTCGACGTCGTCGAGGTCGACGGTGGCGTGCGCGGCGCTCACGGCGCCGCCCCCTGCTCCGAACCGATCAGTTCCGCCACGCGGGTGACGATCTCGTCCACCTCGTCGGTGGTGCGTGCTTCGACGTTGAGCCGCAGCAGCGGCTCGGTGTTGGAGGTGCGCAGGTTGAACCAGCAGCCGTCGCCCAGGTCGACGGTGACGCCGTCGAGGTGGTCCAGCGAGCGGATGCGGCGGCTGAAGGACTTCAGCACGGCATCGACACAGGCCGGCGCGTCGGCGACGGTGAAGTTGAGTTCGCCCGAGGCCTCGTAGCGCTGATAGTCGGCCATCAGCTCCGACAGCGGCCGGTCCTGTTCGCCGAGGGCGGCGAGCACGTGCAGCGCGGCGAGCATGCCCGAGTCGGCTCCCCAGAAGTCCCGGAAGTAGTAGTGCGCGGAGTGTTCGCCGCCGAATATCGCACCGGTCTCGGCCATCAGGCCCTTGATGTAGGAGTGGCCGACGCGTGAGCGCACCGCGGTGCCGCCGCGTTCGACGATCAACTCGGGGACCGCGCGCGACGTGATCAGGTTGTAGATGACGGTGGCACCGGCCTCCCTGGCCAGTTCCCGACCGGCCACCAGGGCGGTCACGGCG
>JAHFVB010000625.1 GCA_023264755.1 Mycobacterium sp.
CGATACCCGTCACCGAGTACCCGCTCTACTGCGAACCCGGTGGCCTCAAGCGGTGCTTCTAACGGCGCGCCCATGCTCTGCCAGCACTGTGGCGGTCCCACCGCATTCCGGCCCTGGGGCGACCTCGTCGCCGTCACCAACGAAGACAAACTGGTCACCTACAGGGCGGTATGCGTCGGCAACTGCCCACGGTTCCAGGAGACCGCCGAAGCGGTCAGCGGCCCCGACGGCGAGTACGCCGTGTGGGAATCCCGATATTGAGCCCCGACCCGAAGAGGTAGCCGAGCAGCCATGACCCAGCAACAGCCCAAGCGCATCGTGATCTGGGGTACGGGGTTCGTCGGGAAGATGGTCATCGCCGAGGTGATCAAGCACCCGCTGTTCGAACTGGTCGGGGTGGGCGTGAGCAACCCAGCCAAGGTCGGCCGCGACGTCGGCGAGCTCTGCGGTTTGGCCCCCCTCGGGCTCATCGCCACCGACGACGTCGACGCGCTCGTCGCGTTGCAGCCGGACGCGCTGGTGCACTACGGGCCCACCGCCGCGCACGCCGACGACAACATCAACCTGATCACCCGGTTCTTGCGGGCCGGTATCGACGTGTGTTCGACGTCGATGACTCCGTGGGTGTGGCCGGCCATGAAGCTCAATCCGCCGAACTGGATCACCCCGATCGCCGAGGCGTGCGAAGTGGGGCAATCGTCCTGCTTCACCACCGGCATCGACCCCGGATTCGCCAACGACCTCTTCCCGATGACCTTGATGGGGTTGTGCGCCGAGGTCCGCAAGGTGCGGGCCTCGGAGTTGCTGGACTACACGAACTACGAGGGCGACTACGAGTTCGAGATGGGCATCGGCAAACCGCTCGAGCACGTGCCGCTGCTGGAGCACCAGGACATTCTCGTCTTCGCCTGGGGCGCAACGGTTCCGATGATCGCGCACGCCGCAGGCATCGAACTCGACGAGATCACGACGACGTGGGAGAAGTGGGTGACCCCGGTCGAGGTCAAGACGGCCAAGGGCGTCATCGCGCCGGGCAACGTCGCCGCCGTCAGGTTCACGATCAACGGCATGTACCGAGGCGAGGCCCGCATCCAGCTGGAACACGTGAATCGGGTCGGCGAAGGGTCCGCTCCGGACTGGCCGACCGGCAACCAGAACGACGTCTACCGGGTCGAGCTCGAGGGCAGCCCGAGCATCTTTCAGGAGACCGCCTTCCGGTTCACCGACGGCTCCGGACGCGACCCCGCCGCGGCCGGTTGCCTGGCCACCGGCATGCGTGCCTTGAACGCCGTGCCGGCAGTAAACGCACTGCCGCCGGGCTGGGTGACCCCACTGGAGCTGCCCCTGATAGCTGGGCAGGGCACAATTCGTTGACGTGGCAGACGGTGTAGGACTTTCAGTCGGTGCGGCCAAGCTGACGGCGGTGCATGTCGGCCGGGCCGCGGTGACGCGGACGGCGGTGCTGACGCGCTACCCCGACCGGCCTGCCGAGGTGGGCGTACCCAGCGAGAACCCCAACCTGGTCGGGCACGGCCTGATCATCACGGACTTCGTCGACCGGGTGGGTGACCCGGTGGCCATCGTCGCGGGGGACGGTTCCGCGCACCGCGCCGAGGTGGTGTTGGCCGACGCCCTGCGTGGGCTGCTGGTCACCCTGACGGGCCCCGGCCCCAATTCGGAACCGGTGGGTGTCGCGTACCCCGCGCATTGGCGACCCGCCGCGGTCGACGCGCTGCGACGCGCGCTCGCGGAGCTACCCGAGTTCCGTTCGCCCACGCCTGCGCTGCTGGTGTCCGACGCCACCGCGGCTCTGACGGCGCTGCAGCAGGACCCCGGGGTGCCCGCCCGCGGCGTCATCGCGTTGTGCGACTTCGGAGCCACCGGCACCAGCATCACGCTGGCCGACGCTGCGCGCGGATTCGAGCCGATCGGCCCGACGGTGCGCCATGTCGAGCTGTCCGGCGACGTCATCGACCAGGCGCTGCTCACCGCCGTCGTCGCCGACTTGGCTGCGGCGGGCACGGTGGACCTGTCCAGCACGTCGGCAATCGGTTCGCTCACCCGGCTGCGCGCCCAGTGTCGTGAGGCCAAGGAAAGGCTGTCGACCGCTGCGGTCACCGCTCTCACCGCGGACCTGCCCGGTTCTGGCGGCGAACTGCGGGTGACGCGCCGCGAACTCGACGAGGCGATCCGGGCGCCCCTCGCGGGATTCGTCGAGGAACTGCAGAAT
>JAHFVB010000626.1 GCA_023264755.1 Mycobacterium sp.
GGGTCCAGCCGGCCTCCCGGCAACGCCCATTGCGCGGAATGTGAATTCAAGCGGGAAGTCCTGCGGCACAACAAGAATGATGCACCACCGGCAACCCCGACCATCCGCCCGTCCAAACCGGGTTCGGGCATCTCGCGGCCGGCAATCCACTCGTCGACCGGTGCGGGGTCGATGCGGTCCTCGTCGAGCTCGGAGTCCACCAGCACCAGCGTCACTGCGGCGTGACGCTTGCTCGGGTCGTCGACGACGCGACGCGAGTAGCCCGTCAGATTGTTCTGGATCCGCGCGAGTAGTGCCGCGTCGTAGGGGAGGGGGAGCTGGGTCACGGGGCTGAACCCGACGGCGGCATGCCGCATGCCAGGTAGACGTACTTCTGCGGCACGTCGAACACGAACTCGCGCTGCGGTAGCCGGGCCAGCAGTTCGTCAGGCAGGGCGGTCTTGTAGCGCAGCGACATGGACCCGCTGAAGCACCGGCTGATGTCCGACATGTCCGGAACATCCAGCAGCACGCCCGACGAGTCGACGGTGGCGTGCACCATCGACCCCTTCGGCTCGGACCACGGTCGGTTGATGGTCTTCGCGGCCTTCTTGGGTCCTGACGACAACGTGCCCAGCAGGCGGTGGTCGGTGAACGCGAGCGCTCCCACGTAGCTACGCAGATTGCCCTTGGCGATCTTGCCCGGGACGTGACCGGAGAAGCGGAACGTCACCGGCACGAACTCCGCCAGGTGCAGAAGGGACTCACCGGCGATGTACTCGCGCTGCTCATCGGTCAACGCTCCGATGCCCAACATCTTGCGCAGCAGAACAGCCATGACCGCACCCTACGCCCGCCGGTTTCACTGAGCAGGCAGGACGTGCTCTCCGGTCTTGTCGGTCGACAGGCACAGCGAGCAGATGTACTCGCCTTCGCGGGCCGCGTCGGCCAGCATGTCCGGCCGCTCGTATTCGTGGTGGCAGTGCCCACACAGCAGGTGCGCGTCCGACGGGTTGCCGTGCTCGTCGAGCATCGGCAGGTCGATGCCGTCGTCGGTGCGCCGCAGGTAGTACTTGCCCTTGGTGGCCACCGCGAGGATGGGCGGCAGCACCAAACCCAGCCCGATCGCCACCAACGGCGAGTACGGCCGCAGCGCCTCACCAAGCCCACCGAAGAACGCCACCACCGACAGGCCCGCGGCGATCAGCATCGATCCGAAGCCGACCGGATTGAAGTTGTAGAGCATGCCGCGACGGAACTCCGGCTGCATCGGCGAAAGCTTCAGCAGGAACTTGTTGAACACGATGTCACTGGCCACCACCACGACCCAGGCCATGCCGCAGTTGGCGTAGAAGCCCAGGATCGTGTTGAGGAAGTCGAACATGTTGGCTTCCATCAACACCAGGGCGATCGCCAGGTTGACCCCGAGGAACACGATGCGGCCGGGGTAGTGCCTGGTGACCCGCGTGTACGAGTTGGTCCAGGCCAGCGAGCCCGAATAGGCGTTGGTCACGTTGATCTTGACCTGGCTGATGACCACCAGGACCACAGCCAGTGTCATGGCCAGCCACTTGGGCAGGAAGTTGTCGTAGATCTCCAGGAACTGATGCACCGGCTGGTTGGCGATGCCCACACTGCCTGCGACGTGCGTGATCAGGTAGACCGCCAGGAACAATCCGATGATCTGCTTGGCCGCGCCGATGAACACCCAGCCCGGGCCGGCGAAGATGAGCCAGGTCCACCACGACCGCTTGTTCTCGGGGGTCTTGGGCGGCATGAAGCGCAGGTAGTCATTCTGCTCGGCGATCTGGGCGATGAGCGACAGACACACACCCGCAGCCAGCAGCGTCGAGCCGATGTCGAAGCCGTGCACACCGCCGGTGCCCTGGTAGGCGAAGAAGTCGTGCACCGACTCGGGGTGCGAGATGAGCAGATAACCGAACGGCGCGACCATCAGGATCAGCCACAGCGGCGTCGTCCAGACCTGCAGCGTCGAGAGCACCTTCATGCCGTAGATGACCAGCGGGAAGATCACCAGCGTCGACGCCGCATACCCGAGCGACAGCGGTATGCCGAGGCCCAATTTCAAGCCCTGGGCCATGATCGAGCCTTCGAGCGCGAAGAAGATGAACGTGAACGTCGCGAAGATGACGTTGGTGACCACCGAGCCGTAGTAGCCGAAGCCGCTGCCACGGGTCACCAGGTCCAGGTCGATGTTGTACCGCGCGGAGTAGTACGCCACCGGGAAGC
>JAHFVB010000307.1 GCA_023264755.1 Mycobacterium sp.
GAGCTGTCGCGACGTGAGTCCGTCGTCGGCCCGGGCGAGCAGTTCCCTGGCGGCCGCCCTGAGGTCGTCGTGCAGCGCTCGCATGCTCGACATCACGTATGCGCCGGTTCCCGAGGCAACCCCAGCCCTCGCTCGGCGATGATGGTGCGCTGAATCTCGCTGGCACCGCCGGGAATCGTCCACTCCCACGATCCGATGAAGTCCAGCGCCCACGCCCCCGACTCCCAGCCACTCGACATGGACTTGGTGAGCACGGTCTGGGCCGGCAGCCCGGCGAGCTCCGCGCCGAAGTCGGTCATCCGTTGCAGCAGTTCGCTGTAGTACAGCTTGACGATCGACGGGTCGGCAGGTCCGAGCGACCCCGCGTCGTGTCCCTCGACGACCTTCCGGCACAGCGCGCGTAGCCCGGTGAGCTCGATGTCGAAGGTGGCCAGCGCATCCCGGACGGAATCGTCGTCGAGCGGGCGGGTGCCGTCGGGCCGCGGGCGAGCGCATTCATCGAGCAGCCAACGGAATCCGGCGTTGCCGAGCCGCTCGGCCAACTCGAGCATCGTCATGGCGCGCTCGGCGCCCAACGTCTGCTGGGCCACCTGCCAGCCCTGGTGTTCGGGGCCGACGAGGTTCGCCGCGGGAATCGCGACGTCGTCGAGGAACACCTCGCAGAAGTGTGAGTCGCCGATGGCGTTGCGGATGGGTCGGACGTCGATGCCCGGCGTCTTCATGTCCATCAAGAAGTACGAAATGCCCTTGCGTTTCGGCGCATCGGGGTCGGTGCGGGCCAGCAGTAGACACCAGTCCGCGTGGAGTCCGCCGCTGGCCCACAACTTCTGCCCGGTGACGATGAACTCGTCGCCGCGGCGGCGGGCGCTGGTGCGCAGCGCGGCGAGGTCGGAGCCCGCCTCGGGTTCGGAGAACCCCTGCACCCAGAGTTCACCGTCGAGGATGGCGGGCAGGTGGCGCCGACGTTGGGCGTCGGTCCCCGCCAACAGCAGGGTCGAGGCCGCGTGGTGGATCCCCACGAAGGCCAACACCAGTCGCGGTGCGTCGTGAGCGGCCAACTCTTGATACAGCACGACCTGTTCGCCGACTGACATGCCACCGCCCCACTCGCGTGGCCAATGGGGAACTGCGAAGCCTGCGGCGTGGAGTTCGGCGAACCACGCCTTCTGGAACGCGACGAATTCGGCCTCGCCGACCCCGGCCTGCGTGGCGCGCCAGTCGGGCGGCACGTGGTCGGTACACCATTGGCGTACGCGGTCGCGGAACGCCTCGAGGTCGCTCACGACGCGGTCACCTGGTCGGTGCCGAACAACCCGGTGAGGCCGGCCCGGCCGATTCGTCGCGTCAATAGGTCTCGCGTCGCCGAGAGCCCAAAGGGCAGGCGGCGCAAGGGCTGACTGTAACGCGACAGCCAGGACAGCGTGGTCTCGTCGCAGAATCCGACGGCGCCGTGCAGCTGGTGGGTCACCCGGAACACCACTTCGGCAGCCTCCAGTGCGGCCATCCGGAGGGCCAGTGCGTCGTCGACGGCCTCCCGGCGGCCAGTACCGATGCTCCACAGTGCGTACTTGGCGAGCATCTCGAGGCCGGCGCGTTCGACTTCGCCGTCGGTCAATTGGAACTGCACGCTCTGGAATCCGGACAGCGGCTGCCCGAACTGGTGACGCGACTGGACGTGGGCGACGGTGAGGGCCAGCGCCCGATCGAGCATGCCGAGCAGTGTCCAGCAGGGCAGCACCAGCGCCAGCGCGAGGTCACCACGACCGGCGTCGTCGAGTGGAGTCAGCTCCAGGTGCGCGACGAATGCCGGTTCGGCGCTACCCAGCCCGGTCACCGTGCTGCGCCGTCCGTCCAACGTGACTGCCGCCCAGCCGATGTCGATGCCGCCGATGGCCGCCGCCTGCCGTGTACCGGATACGACGACGAGCCCGTCGGCGGCCGCGTCGGCCGGTCGGGACAGCCGTTCGGCGACGGGGTAGGGCAGGGCCCAGTAGCCCGCGCTGCGGCACAATGCCGCCGCCGCCTCCAGGGAGTCGGCGTCGCCGCGTGGCTCGAGCTCCCACGCGCCCAGCTCGGCCAGGACGCCGTCCGTCAGGGCTGCCCGCGCCGCCGGATTGGCTTCGGCGCGCTGCACCAAGGCATCGCCACCGGCCGCCTCGAAGGCCCGCAGCGCCTGTGCGCCGTACTCCGTGGCCTCGGCGCAGAGCTCGGTGATCATCGCGTCGCCAACATCGAACGCGACAGCAGGATGCGCTGCATTTCGATGCTGCCCGAGGAGACGGTGGCGGCCTGTGAGTAGCGCCAGTGGTCCGCCACTTCGCGACGGAACGTCGTTGCCGCTGAGGTGGTTTCGGTGTCGGGCAGTTCGGCGGCGAGCTCCATCAGCACCTCTGCACTGTCCTGGTCGAGCTTGGTGACGGCGATCCGGTAGGCGGCGACGTCGGTGGGGGCGACCCGGCCCTCGCTCTGCAGCGACACCAGTCGGTACGCCAACAGCCGGGCCCGCCGGCAATGCGTCAGCATTCGGGCCCAGCGCCCGCGCAGCTCGGCGGGCAGCTCATCCCACCGTGTGTCGAGCACGGTCGAGGCCAGCTGCAGCAGCCGTTCGCAGCGCGCATAGCGGGCGATCCCCAACCGTTCGAACGACAGTACGTCGGCGACGATCGACCAGCCGTCGTCGACGGTGCCGAGTACGTCGGCGTCGCAGACGTGAAGGTCGTCGAAGAAGACCTCGTTGAGGTGGTGTGGGCCCAGCATGGCGCGGATCGGCCGGACCGTGATGGCGGGGTCGCTCATCGGGACGAGGAATATCGTCAGACCCTGTTGCTTCCTCTGGATGGCGCCCTGCCCCACCTTGGTGGTGCGGGCCAACAGGAAGCACCACTGCGCCATGGTGGCGTACGAGGTCCAGATCTTCTGGCCGTTGATGACCCAGCCGTCGTCGACTCGGGTGGCGGTGGTGCGCAACGAGGCCAGGTCGGACCCTGCCTCCGGCTCGCTGAAGCCCTGACACCAGATCGCCTCGCCGCGGGCGATGGGGGGCAGGTGCTTGCGCTGCTGTTCGGCGGTGCCGTGGCGCATGATCGTCGGGCCGACCCAGTTCACGCCCATGTACTGCGCGCCGCGCGGCTCGTGGTGCGCCCACATCTCTTCCCGCACGACGGTCTGTTCCCAGACCGACGATCCGCGGCCGCCGAACTCCTCGGGCCACGACATGCACAGCAGCCCCTGCTCGGCGAGCGTTCGGCAGAAGGATTGGGCGAATTCGAGATCCGCGGGGTCGTCGGTGAAGGCGCCCAAGAAGTCCTGCGGCACCCGTTCGTTCAGCAGTTCGCGAAGCTCGTGGCGCAGGTCCGTCGCCGCCTTGCCCAGCTCGAAGTCCACGCGTCCGATCGTAGGGCAATCCTTATAAGTATTGCTAGTATTCGTCCATGATTGTGGGGCCGGGGCGTGTGCCGCAGCGCCGCATCGCCGAAACGGTGGCGGCCGAACTGCGTCAGCGCATCCTCACCGGAAGTGGGGCCGATCGGTTGCCCACCCAGGACCAGCTGGTTCGCGAGTTCGGGGTCAGCTACCCGTCGGTACGCGAAGCGCTGCGCATCCTGGAGACCGAGGGGCTCGTGACGGTGCGGCGGGGCAGCGTCGGGGGTGCCGAGATCCATCGACCGGACCAGTCTTCGGGCGCATATCACCTCGGGCTGGTGCTGCAAGGTGCCGGCGTCACGCTGGGGGATCTCGCCGAGGGGTTGCAGCTGCTCGAACCGCTGTGCGCGGCCGAGGTCGCCCGCCGGGCCGATCGTGCGACGGCCGTCGTTCCAGTCCTGATGGCCAACGTCGACGCGTCGGCCGAAGCGGTGTCCGACGGCGTCGCCTTCACCCGCATCGCTCGTGAATTCCACGACCTCGTGGTGGCTTTCACGCCCAACGACACCATGCGCCATGTCGTGCGCAGCCTGGTGGCGCTGTGGTCGGCGCAGGAGCAGCAGTGGGCGGCGGCAGTGACCAGGCGCGGGGAGTACCCCGTCGTGGCAGACGCCCGGGCCGCCGTGCGGACACACCGAAGGCTCGTCGACGAGATCGCGGCGGGCCGGGCCGAGGAAGCCGAGCGCGTCGCCCGCAGTCACCTGGCCGCCACCCAGACCCATTTGCTCGAACGGTTCACCGACGGTGTCGTCGACGCGGCGCCGGCACGGGCGGGGTGGGGCGCGGGCTAGCTCGCTAAGAGTTTCGCAGGGTGTCCCAGTCGTGTTCGGCCTCCAAGGTGGCGATCGCACGACTGGTGCGCTCCTTCATCACCAATGTGAAGACGACGCCGACCACGATCGCGAGCACCAGCGCGATCCAGGAGAATCTGGACATCCACTTCTCGGCGGCCAAGCCCAGGTAGTAGACGACCGCGGTGGTACCGCCAGCCCAGAACACCGCTCCAGTTGCGTTGGCCGCCAAGAACCTCGGGTAGGGCATCTTCAGTGCGCCCGCGAGCGGCCCCGCGAAGATGCGGAGCAGCGCGATGAACCGGCCGAAGAACACCGCCCACCCGCCCCACCGGTTGAAGAGCTGCTTGGCCAACGCGACGTGGCCGGGACCGAAGTGCTTCGGGAAGCGTCGCCCGAGGCGTTCGAACAACCCCATGCCGTAACGGTGGCCGATGCTGTACCCGATCGTGTCGCCGACGATGGCTCCGATGGTGGCTGCGGCGCCGACGCCCACGGGGCTGATGTCCAGGGTGTGGCGCGAGGCCAGCAGCGCCGCGGCGACGAGCGCGATCTCGCCGGGCAACGGGATACCCAGGCTCTCCAGGCCGATGATCAACCCGACCACGGCGTAGACCGCCCACGGCGGAATGGTCTGCAGCAGCGATTCCACGTTCACCCGGTAAGGATGCCTGACGATTCGGCGATCGCGTGGATGCGCAGCGGGTCGCGGCGGTGTTAGTCGCTGGCGGGCAGGGGTTTGGCTTCTTTGAGTTGCATGGGTGTGGTGCCGATGGATGGGGTGCCGGTGCCGGCCTTGGTGACCAGGACTTCGGCGCCGGTGTCGTCGACGTAGCGTTTGCCCATCAGGGCGCCGCCGGCGAACTGCTCGTCGAGGGTGAGGCTGGGGTCGGTGGGGGTGCCGATGGGGACGACGGGGGCGCCGCCGACGCGTAGGTCGTCGAGGCTGTCGGTACTGCGCACCACGATGAGTTGGGTGTCGCAGACCTGGCTCTGTAGGCGGGTTCCGTTCTTGATCATGCCGGCTCCTTGGTGGCGTTCAGCTCGGTGACGAGTTCGCGGCGCAGCACCTTGCCGGTCGCGTTGGTGGGTAGTTCGGTGCGGAAGACCACCTGGTCGGGAGTGCGCGAGCCGCGCAGCCGGGCCCGCACGAACCCGCGTAGTTCCTCGGGGTCGGGTGGGGTGGCGGTGGTGGGCACGACGACGGCGACGATGAGTTGGCCCCAGTGGGGGTCGTCGATGCCGACGACGGCGCAGTCGTGCACGTCGGGATGTTCGACGAGCACCTCCTCGAGTTCGGCCGGGGCGATGTTCTCCCCGCCGCGGATGATGGTGTCATCGGAGCGGCCGCCGATGAACAGGTACCCGTCCTGGTCGAGGGAGGCGCGGTCCTTGGTGGCGAACCAGCCCTGGTCGTCGAGCACCGAGCCGATCCCGGTGTAGCGGCCCGAGACCTGCTCACCGCGCACGAACAGTTCCCCAGTCTCGTTGGGGCCCAGGACGGTGCCGTCTTCGGCGCGGATCTGCACCTCGATGCCGGGGACCGGTTGGCCCACCGAACCGAGCCGCCGCGCGGTGGCCGCGTCGGTGGCGGCCAGGGCAGTGCGGTGGTCTTCGGGGGTCAGGACCGCGATGGTCGAGCTGGTCTCGGTCAGTCCGTAGGCGTTGACGAACCCGACCTCGGGCAGCAGCGTCAGGGCCTGGCGGACCAGGGGCAGGGCGACCTTGGACCCGCCGTAGGCCAGGGTGCGCAGGCTCGGCAGCGCGGTGGGTTCGGTGTCGAGCACCGCGACGATGCGGTCGAGCATGGTGGGCACCACCGTCGCGGAGGTGACCTGCTCGGTGGCGACCAGGCGGACCCAGTCCCGGGCGTCGAACTGGGTCAGGTACACCATCTTTCGGCCCGCGTACAGGTTCGACATCGCTGCCGACAGCCCGGCGATGTGATACGGCGGCACGCAGATCAACGCGGCGTCACCGGGGGCAGCGGAGCCGAACTCCACCGTGGCGGTGAGGTAGCTGGTCAGGTTGTGATGGCTGAGCTCCACGGCCTTGGGGGCCGAGGTCGTCCCGGAGGTGAACAACACCACCGCCACCGCGTCGGGATCGGCGAACGCCACCACCGGCTCGGCCGCCGCGGCCGCGGTGAGGAACTCCTCCGAGCCCAGCACCCGGTAACTCGTTCC
>JAHFVB010000308.1 GCA_023264755.1 Mycobacterium sp.
GCCGCGGGCCAAGTCGACGCTGTACGACGCCGGTACCGGCATCGCGATGATCGTGCGCCCGCCGACGCGCCACCAGGCGCCGGGTCGGGTCTACGACGACCTGTTCAGCGGCGTCGACCTGGTGCCCACCATTCTCGAGTTACTCGGACTGCCGGTGCCCGACGACGTCGAGGGACTTTCCCACGCGACGAATTTATTGGAGTCGATTCCGCATTCCGAACCGGTGCGCACCGAGGTATATACGACCAAGACTTATCACGATTCCTTCGATCCGATTCGCGCCATCCGGACAAAGGAATTCAGTTATATCGAGAACTATGCGAATCGGCCCCTGCTCGACCTGCCGTTGGACATCGAGGAGAGCGCCCCGGGGCAGGCGGTTGCCCAGCAGAGTTCCGCTCCGCGCCCACACCGGGAGCTCTACGATCTCCGCATGGACCCCACCGAGCGGAACAACCTGCTCACCGGGGTCGTCACCGATGAATCGGAGCTCATCGCCGAGGAATTGGCGTTGCTGCTCAACGATTGGCGCAACGAGACCAACGACGTCATTCCGTCCGAATTCGCGGGCACCCGCATATCTGCTAGATATACCGAGACCTACACCTATCTAATCGAACTGAAATTGCCCAGCCGGTCCGCCATTGCGGCCGAACGCGGTATCGAAGACGACCTCGGCTAGGGCAATAGTTCGGCTCACCGCGAATTAAAGGTCACCCGGCTCGGAAGAATAGGCATTTCATTTTCCATGCGGTTAGGCTCTCGCGCATGACAGCCCGCCCGACGGCTTATCTGGTGCTCGCATCCCAGCGCAGCGGCAGCACCCTTCTGGTCGAGTCCCTGCGCGCCACTGGCGTGGCCGGCGAGCCGCAGGAGTTCTTCCAGTACCTGCCCGCCACCAGTCAGTCGCCGCAGCCGCGGCAGTGGTTCGCCGATACCGACGACGAGTCGATCCTGCGCCTGCTCGACCCGATCGACGAGGGCAAGCCCGACCTCGCCCCACCCGAGATCTGGCGGGACTACATCCGCACCGTCGGACGCACGCCCAATGGCGTGTGGGGCGGCAAGCTGATGTGGAATCAGACGCCACTGCTGCTGCAGCGCGCCGAGGGGCTACCGGAGCGGTCCGGCACCGGGCTGCTGTCGGCGATCCGCGACGTCGTCGGCTCCGATCCGGTGCTGATCCACGTCTACCGCCCCGACGTGGTGTCCCAGGCGGTGTCGTTCTGGCGCGCCGTGCAGACCCGGGTCTGGCGCGGCCGACCCGATCCCGTCCGCGATGCCCGCGCCGAATACCACGCGGGGGCCATCGCACACGTGATCACGATGCTGCGGGCGCAGGAGGCAGGGTGGCGGAACTGGTTCGCCGAGGAGCAGGTCGAACCGATCGACGTGTCGTATCCAGTGTTGTGGCGCAACCTCACCGACATCGTCGGAACCGTGCTCGACGCGCTGGGGCTGGATCCGCGGTTGGCACCGGCCCCGGTGCTGGAACGACAGGCCGACCGCCGCTCCGACGAGTGGGTGGACCGCTATCGTGCCGACGCCGAACGAGAGGGACTGCCGCTGTGACGACCATCGCCGAGGACACCCACCACGTCGACGAACTACGGCTGCTGGAAGCCGAGTCGGTGCACATCATCCGTGAAGTCGTCGCCGAACTTCAGCGGCCCGTGCTGCTGTTCTCCGCAGGCAAGGATTCGATCGTGCTGCTTCGCCTGGCGGAGAAGGCATTTCGGCCGTTCCCACTGCCCTTCCCGGTGCTGCACGTCGACACCGGTCACAACTTCGCAGAGGTCATCGAGTTCCGCGACCGTCGCCTAGGCGAGCACGGCCACAAGCTGATCGTGGGCTCGGTGCAGGAGTCGATCGACAACGGCCGAGTGCCCGACCCCGGCGAAGGAGCGTCCCGCAACAGGCAGCAGACCCGCACGCTGCTCGACGCGCTCGAGGCCGGCGGGTTCGACGCCGCGTTCGGCGGCGCCCGGCGCGACGAAGAGCGCGCCAGGGCCAAGGAACGCATCCTGAGCTTCCGCGACGAGTTCGGCCAGTGGGATCCACGCGCCCAACGTCCGGAACCCTGGTCCTTGTACAACGGGCGCATCAAGAAGGGCGAGCAGGTCCGGGTCTTCCCGTTGTCCAACTGGACCGAGCTGGACATCTGGCGCTACCTCGAACTGGAGCAGCTCGAGCTGCCGTCGATCTACTTCGCCCATCAGCGGGAGGTCGTCGAACGCGACGGCATCCTGCTGGCCGTCTCGGAGTACGTCCAGCCGCGGCCCGGCGAATCGGCTGCCGTCGAATGGGTGCGCTACCGCACCGTCGGCGATCTGACCATCACCGGCGCGGTGCGCTCCCGGGCCACCGACATCGCCGGCGTCATCGAGGAGATCTCCGCGGCTACGGTGTCCGAGCGCGGCGAGACCCGCGCCGACGACCGAACCTCGGTAGCGGCCATGGAAGATCGCAAGCGGGAGGGCTACTTCTGATGAGCCACCAAGAGCCTCGCCAACTGCTGCGGCTGGCTACCGCCGGGTCCGTCGACGACGGCAAGAGCACCCTGATCGGCCGGCTGATGCACGACACCGACAGCCTGCCGCTCGACCATCTCGAAGCCGTCACCGACGAAGAGGGCGTGGCCGACCTGGCCGCGCTGTCCGACGGGCTGCGCGCCGAGCGCGAGCAGGGCATCACCATCGACGTGGCCTACCGGTTCTTCTCCACCGAGCGCCGCAGTTACATCCTGGCCGACACCCCCGGCCACGAGCGCTACACCCGCAACATGTTCACCGGCGCGTCCAACGCCCACGTCGCCGTGCTCCTCGTCGACGCCCGAGCCGGGGTACTGCGACAGACCCGCCGACACGCCAGGATCGCAAACCTCTTGGGTATCAAGCACTTCGTCGCCACCGTCAACAAGATCGACCTCGTCGACTTCGACCAGGCCAAGTTCGACGACGTGGCCGCCGAACTACAGCAGATGGCCGCCCGCCTCGGAGGCGCCGAGCTGACGGTCATCCCGATCGCCGCCAAACACGGCGACAACGTCGTGCACCGTTCCGCCCACACGCCCTGGTACCAGGGGCCGACGCTGCTCGAGTACCTCGAGGGCGTCGAACTATCGGCCCCCCAGCCCGAGCCGGCCAAGTTACGGCTGCCCATCCAGTGGGTGTCCCGCCCCACCACCGACGTTCGGCGGCGCTACACCGGCCGGTTGGCGGCAGGGACCGTGAGCGTCGGCGACTCCATCGTGTCGTTGCCGGCGGGCACGCGCTCCACGGTCACCGCGATCGACACCCTCGATGACGCCCGCGCGACTGCCGTTGCACCGCTATCGGTTTCGATCGAGCTCGCCGATGACATCGACGTCGGCCGAGGCGACGTCTTCGTCAGTGGCAGCGACGACGCCAGCCTGCCGGTGCTGGCCCGCGAGCTCGACGCGACGGTGTGCTGGTTCGCCGAGACGCCGCTGCGGGCCGGCGACCGAGTCGCGCTCAAGCAGACCACCAAGACGGTTCGGGCGACCGTGCAGGCGCTGCACTCCAGACTGGACCCCGAGACGCTCGACGAATTGGACAATCCAGTCGAGTTGTCACTCAACGACATCGGCACGGTGACCCTGCGCACCAGCTCGATCGTGGTGGCCGACCCCTATGCCGACAATCGGGACAGCGGGGCGTTCATCCTGATCGACGAGACATCCAACGACACCATCGGCGCGGGCACCATCCTCGAACCCCGCGAGGTCAAGCCCGGCACCCAAACCCGCAACGACATCCGTTGGCACCCTTCGGCACTGGACCGAGCCCATCGCTGGACGGCGACGGGCCAACGCGGTGCCACCATCTGGTTCACCGGGCTACCCGCGTCGGGCAAGTCGACGCTGGCCGTCGCGGTCGAACGTGCCCTCGTCGAAGCCGGCGACGTCGCCTACCTGCTGGACGGCGACAACATCAGACACGGACTCTCCGACGACCTCGGCTTCTCCCCCGGTGATCGCGCGGAGAACATCAGGCGAGTGGGACACCTCACCCGCCTGTTCGCCGACGCCGGAGTGGTCGCGCTGGCCTCGCTGGTGTCTCCGCTGAAGTCCGACCGAGAGATCGCCAGGGCGCTCAACGATGCGGCCAAGTTGCCGTTCCTCGAGGTGTACGTCGCCACGTCGTTGGCGGAGTGCGAGAAGCGGGATCCGAAGGGGCTCTACGCTCGCGCGCGGGCCGGCGAACTGAAGGGGCTCACCGGCGTCGACGCCCCGTACGAGGCGCCGGAGCATCCGGACCTGGTGCTCGACACCGCGGGCGCAGACATCGACGAGCTGGTCGCCCGGGTGATCGCGCTACTCGACGAGCGGCGTCAGCCACCAACCTGAGCGACGACGAAGATCCGCCGGAACGGGAAGAACGTGCGACCGTCGGGCCGTGCCGGATAGCGCTCGTCCAGCACGGGGATCAACTCCCGACGGAACTCTTGCCAATCCGCTTCGCTCAGGGCCCCCTTCACCGGGGTAAGCGCGGTGCCCGTGATCCAGTCCAGCACCGGATGCTCACCGGTGAGCTCGTGGACGTACGTGGTCTCCCAGGTGTCGACGGCACAACCCGCGTCGGCGAGCAGCGCGGCGTACTCGGCCGCCGAGTCGACGACCTTGCCGACGCGAAAGGGGATGTCGCGCAACGCGTCCAGCCATCGTGGGCTGCTAGCCAACTCACGCACCGCTGCGTGCGACGGCGCATCGAAGTTGCCGGGCACCTGCATGGCGATCCACGCCCCCGCAGGCAACTGTCTGGCCCAGCGCACGAGCAGTTCGCGATGAGTGGGCACCCACTGCAGCGCCGCGTTGCTCAGCACGACGTCGGTGTCGGGCTCGGGCACCCACTGCTCCAACTCGCCAAGGCTCGCGTCGAGCCCCCGCGCCCGCGCCGCCTCGACCATCTCCTGGGAGCTGTCGACGGCTTCGATGGTCGCCTCGGGCCAGCGAGCCGACAGGGTGGCCGTCAGATTGCCCGGCCCACAGCCCAGGTCCACGACGCGCCTTGGCGACTGCGCTGCCACCCGGGCCAACAGGTCGTAGAACGGGCGCCCGCGATGGTCCGCGAAGGCGAGGTACACGTCAGGGTTCCACATGAGCCGATCGTCCTCCTCGAAGCTGGGAGTGCCATTCTGTCTGATGATGGACGAAGCAACGGCCGTACGTGCTGTGTGGGAATCGTTGGGGCTGCCCGGCCTCGTCGACGTCCACACGCACTTCATGCCGAAGAACGTGATGGACAAGGTGTGGCAGTACTTCGACGCCGTAGGCCCGCTGGTGGGGCGCACCTGGCCGATCACCTACCGCGCCGACGAGGCCGACCGGCTGGAGCGGCTGCGGGCGTTCGGGGTGCGCGCGTTCACCTCGCTGGTGTACCCGCACAAGCCCCAGATGGCCGCCTGGCTGAACCAGTGGGCCGCTCAGTTCGCGGCCGACACCCCGGACTGCCTGGCCACCGCGACCTTCTACCCCGAGCCGGGCGCCGCCGATTACGTCACCGCCGCCGTCGAGGCCGGCACCAGGGTGTTCAAGGCACACGTCCAAGTCGGGGCCTACGACCCGACCGACCCGCTGCTCGACGGCGTGTGGGGCGTGCTCGCCGAGGCGCAGGTGCCCGTCGTCATCCACTGTGGTTCGGGCCCCCAACCGGGCACGTTCACCGGACCCGAACCGATTCGGGCCGTCCTGGCCCAGCACCCGGCACTGCGCTTGATCGTCGCCCACCTTGGCATGCCCGAGTACGTCGACTTCCTCGACATCTGCTCGTCCTACCCGGAGGTTCGGCTCGACACGACGATGGCGTTCACCCCATTCGTGGAGCAGCAGATGCCGTTTCCGGCAGCCGAGCGAAGCAGGCTGCTCGACCTGGGTGATCGCATCCTGTTCGGCAGCGACTTTCCCAACATCCCCTACGGCTATGTCGAGGCCATGCAGGCCTTGACCACCCTGGACGGTATCGATGACGACTGGCTGCGCGGGGTGTTCCACGACAACGCCGCGCGACTGTTCGGGCTCGCGGCGGACTAACTAACCGCTCAGCTCGCCGGCGAAGTGCCGGACCATCAGTTCGCGGGCCTGCGGATAGTCGTGCAGGGCAGCGCAAGCCACCGCACCCAGCCTCCGCACCGCGGCCGCGTCGACCCCGCGCAGCCGAGTGAAGTCCTCGATCCACGCGGCAGTCTCGGCGATCGGACGCGGATCGCCGGTCAACAGGGCCGCCGACACCGCGTGCAGGACCTGGTGCAACGGCTCGTCCCCGACCTCCGGCACGGCACCGGCAGGCCAGCCCTCGCGCAGTCGGGCGACGAGATCGCGATGGTCCAGTTCGAGCGCCGCCTGT